>JASDWX010000068.1:20110-23308 GCA_041890515.1 Alteromonadaceae bacterium | reverse complement strand
ACAGAATCTTCAGCTTTTGTTCTCGCGCACTTAGAAAAAGATAAACGTGCTGAAGTAATGGAAAATATATACGGTGAAAAGGGCGCTAATTTTTCATTAGCGCGAACTCATATTGGGGCGACAGATTTTGCTGTCAATGGCAGATATTCCTATGCAGAACAAAAAGACGACGCTAAATTAACATCGTTTACTATCGATGTAGACAGCGATGGCTTTAGTGCGTTAGAGCACAAGGATATTAAAGATGAGAGCTTTGATTTATTACCGATGATAAAAGAAGCTTATGCTATAAAAAGCAAACAAGATGATAAAAATTTAAAAATTGTTGCTTCAGCATGGACGGCTCCACCATGGATGAAAACAATTGAAGACTATTATATTAAGCCTACACCTGAAAATAACCACCAAGGAACAGGTGGGGAATTAAAACCACAATACGTTGGTACTTATGCCGATTACCTCATTAAATATCTTGATGCTTATCAAGCTCAAGGTATTGATATTTGGGCGCTTACGCCAGTTAATGAACCACATGGCAACAGTGGTCAATGGGAAAGCATGCATTTTACGCCTAAAACACAAAGCACTTTTATTAAGGACCATTTAGGGCCGAAATTAAAAGCGAGTGCGCATGAAGACGTTAAATTACTTATTTATGATCAAAATCGTGATCAAATGGAACATTGGACAGATGAAATATTAGGCGATAAAGAAACGTCTGCCTACGTTTATGGCACAGCGGTTCATTGGTACGAAAGCAGTAATCAAGTGAACGAAGAGGTCTTTGATAGAGTTCATGAGAAATTCCCAGCGTTTTCAATAATACATACAGAAGGCACGATTGATGACTTAGGTAAAGATGCACCTAACGGCATATTAGATCCTATCCGTTTCAAAGAAACTAACTGGTTTAATAATGATGATTTTTGGTGGAACGAAAATGCAACTGATTGGGCATATACAGCGACTTGGGCACCTAAACCTGAAGATCATCCAATCTATACACCTGTTCATCGTTACGCGCGAAATATTATTGTGAGTCTCGATCACTGGTTAGAGGGATGGATAGATTGGAATATCGTATTAGATAGTCATGGTGGACCTAATCACGTTGGCAATTTCTGTGGGGCACCTATTATGATTGACACCGAAACGGGCGACGTTTATTACACTCCCATTTATTATGTGTTGGCACAATTTAGCAAAACAATTCGACCCGGTGATACAGCATTGCAAGTAAACCAGCAGTTAGAAGGCTTAGATAAAGACGCATTACACACAAGTGCTGCGATGAATGATGATGGTTTAATCAGCGTACAACTCCTTAATACCACTAAAGAACCTATAAGTTATTCATTACAAATTGGGCGTCAATATACGCAGGTTTCTATTGCGGCTAATGCCGTACAAACGGTACGTGTTAGACTTTAACGGTAAGTGTAATATCAATTCCAATAGGTTTTTTACTACTCAACTAACTTATCGGCTTTGGTCTTAAATACATTCAATATTTTAAAAAGAGAAATAGTTTAGTGAATAAACATCCCTTTGAAACATTAACTTTGGAAAATGGAGCAAAGTTAATATTTACGCCCTGTCCTGGCACTAAATTGGTTGGCCTTGAAGCGTCAATTGAACAGCTAAAAGCAAAGGGTACATCAATGTTAATTACTTTGATGTTTGATGAAGAAATGGCAACTAATGATCTTCTTTCTCTACCTCATCTGTGCCATCAGCAACAGGTGAATTGGCTTCAATTGCCTATCGTTGATGATGAGGCACCCAGTGAATTATTTGAATCTCAGTGGGAAAAGTACAAACCCACCATATTAAATGAGTTGAATAATAAAGGTGTGGTTGCGATACATTGCAAAGGGGGGACAGGAAGAACGGGAACCGTTATTGCATTATTACTGTTAGCGCTCGGTTGGCCAGTAGATAAAATAGTGAGAGAAGTTCAATGTGTTAAACCTAAGGCTTTAAGAATTAAGAAACAATTGAACTACTTAAACAATCAATTAGTAAATTTAGATATGTTGTTTTAATGACAATTCAAGATAACTTTTATACTCCTGATAAGCCATGCCATATCAATATTTTAAAAGTCGTTTTAAACTCATTAATAACCGTTATATTGATATACGTATTAGCCGTTAATAATTGTAATGGCTTAACGGCAAAGTTATGAAAAACTAAAGTAAACAAGGTAATAGACAAGACTTTACTCGTTATAAATCGCACCAATGTTAAGTGATATAAAGAAAAGTTTGATTGTAAATTAAGTAAATTAAGTAAATTCTTTATATTTATTATTTTTAAGCAATAGGACTTCACCACATGGCTGGCACATCTTTACATTTAGCAAAAAACAATACGTCTAATACGTATTCATCGAATGGAATTGGTGGAAATAATTCAACGCGCTTTGCGTTAATTTCACTGACCTCGTTATTTTTCATGTGGGGCTTTATTACCTGCTTAAATGACATTCTTATTCCTCATTTAAAAGCTATTTTTTCTTTAAGCTATGCGCAATCGATGCTTGTGCAATTTTGTTTTTTTGGCGCTTATTTTATTGTATCGCTTCCTGCAGGATGGTTTGTAAAAAAAATGGGCTATCAAAACGGCATTGTCGTTGGTTTAGTCATAGCCGCAGTAGGTTGTTTACTGTTTTATCCAGCAGCTTCTATGCTTAGCTACCCAGTATTTCTTTCCGCTTTATTTGTATTAGCGAGCGGTATTACCATTTTGCAAGTTTCTGCAAATCCATATGTAACTTTACTTGGCGCTAAAGAAACGGCTTCTTCAAGATTAACCATGACACAAGCGTTTAATTCTTTTGGCACAACTATTGCGCCGTATTTTGGCGCTTTATTCATTTTAAATGAAGTGACAGATTCAATGTCAGCGACAAGTGCTGAGTCGGTACAATTACCTTATTTAGGGCTAATGTCCGCCTTATTAGTGCTTGCTGCTATTTTTGCTTTCTTAAAGCTTCCGCATATTGAAAGCGCAGAAGTGATTGAGGGTGAAAAAATTGCAGGCTCTGCATGGCACTATCGTCACTTAGTGTTAGGTGCTCTGGGTATTTTTGTTTATGTTGGCGCAGAAGTTTCAATTGGTAGTTTTTTAGTGCTTTTTTTAGGTGAAGCTCATATTGCTGGTTTAGAAGAAACACAAGCAGCTAAGTACCTTACT
>JASDWX010000068.1:0-20100 GCA_041890515.1 Alteromonadaceae bacterium | reverse complement strand
ATGTTAGGACGCTTTATTGGCGCCGCGGTAATGCAAAAAGTTGATGCAGGTAAGACACTTGCCTTTAATGCAGTCTGTTCTGTTATTTTAATTGCCATTACGCTTCTCAGCTCCGGTAGTATCGCGATGTGGGCAATATTATTAGTAGGGTTATTTAACTCTATTATGTTCCCTACTATTTTTAGTTTGGCCTTAAGCGGACTTGGAAAACACACCAGTCAGGGGTCTGGTATACTTTGTTTAGCGATTGTTGGCGGTGCAATTCTTCCATTATTACAAGGCTTTTTAGCGGATAGCACTAGTGTTCAATTTGCTTTTATTCTCCCTTTGATATGTTACCTATACATCGTTTTTTATGGTGTAAAAGGTAGTAAAGTAGCCAACGAGACCTAATGAATGTGACGATGATGAATTCCCAATCACTCAGCAGCTGATGACGCATTAGGTGGTTCGACAATTCCTACCCTGTGGGGTCTAATGCTGTTTGCGGTCATATCAATGCTACGGGTGTTACGTTTTCTACTCATCATATAGCTCAGGGTTGACGAACAACCCTGAGCTGATTGAGCTTGCCCCCTAAAAAATCGGATTATTTCCACTATATTGTATAGATAATTGGAATACCTTTAATATATTAATGTCTACTTACGTATAAATAACGCAGCTGACTTTGTGTAATGTCAACTAATAGATTTAGGTGATTTTGTGGCTTAGTGATTATACAGGAGGTTAAGATCAAATTTATGGGCGCCATAAATCGTCACTAAGCCGTCAAATCATTTAAATTTTTGAAGAACTTTTTACTATTTATGAATTCACACAAATAAATTCTTGATAGAGATGCATAGGTATTAAAATCTGACAATAAAATTATCAACTTTCTGCATACTCAATAGCTGCTTTTATTGTTTTAAAAGTCAGTTCTATATTGCCTAATGCAATAGACTTCGTTGTTTGAAATTCTGATTTAGTAGCCAGAAATAGCCAAGTTTGTACTAGTATTTTAGGTGGTGGTTGATTCATAATTTTTTTTTGATAGTGAGTTTGATAATAATATAACACCTGCTCGAATATCAGCCCTGACAAAAATCAGCTGACAATATAAATAATGATAGTTATTCAATTGAAGTGTGGGGATATTCACAAATCATGAGAATTATTGAATTGTGTTTTATGGAGTATAACTAGGTTAAAGAAAATAATTAAATTTTTTACGTCAAAAATGTTGATAAAAAATAATGGCAACTAAGTTGATTTTTTAACTATCAGACAGTGAACAAAGCTAAACCCTCATTAGAGGAAGCCTGATGTCTTGAAGTATCACCAACGTGTAAATCGCGGAAAGTTAACGCTGAACTATGGGGATACCTTCTTTGTATTTCTTTTGATAACGGACAAAAAAAAGTTGGCTAGCTTCCTTCCTCTCTATTATAGCCAACCGTTTTTAGCCGCTTAATATGTGAGTTATATGGATTGGGGATGGATCATGGAGCCAGATTACCTCAAATACTCTTTAGATGAATTGTCTGATGTACAAAATAATATTGACGTGGAAGTATTCCCTCAATGGTATGCAAAAATAGCTATTGCAATAGACTCTAAGCTAAACGGTCCAATTGAAGTAAAAGTACACGAAACAACTAAACATAAATACCGTCTTTGGGCAGCACTTTTGGTTACATGTGTTACATGTGTTGAGCTTTTATTATCTATATTCAGGTTCCTTTAGATTAAGGTGTTCTTCAGCATATTACACGGAGTCAGCTGGTTTTTTCATCGGTGAGTTATTGTTTTTTTATTATTGGTGCAATTAGCCTCTATGAGTTTAAAAATCTACTTAGTTTCAAGTTTCAAGTTTCAAGTTTCAAGTTTCAAGTTTCAAGTGCAACAAAAGTAACTATTTATTAAAGCATTACTCTGGTGTTTTATAGCCAATACGCTCTCTTGGTCTTGTATTTAATTTTGCAACGATGAGATTACATTGTTGCTGAGTTAACCCTTTCATTGATGTCCCTTTAATCAAATATTGTTTTATCAATCCATTGGTATTCTCATTTGTGCCTCGTTCCCAGGAATGATGTGGATTAGCGAAATAATAAGGGCAGTTAGTCGCTTCTTCTACTTTTTCATATCGATGAAATTCAGTGCAGTTAAGCAAGATAATTGTCTTAAATTTCTCAGGCATTTTACTCATTAATTTTATCGTTCGCTTGTTCGTTGATTTGGTTGTTCTATCATTTGATTGACCTATCAGTGTGTAACTGGTTTTACGTTCAACGAGTGTGACAATAGAGTGTTTAGAGCCTTTTTCCATCACAGTCTCTATTTATGGTGTTAGCAATGTCAATAAAACTTAAGCCTTTTTTTTAAGGCTGCTATCGTATTTCTATCATCTTCGTTGAGTTGTTTGTATTTCACCGTGTTTTACTTCTTGGGGGAGCAAAAAACTAAGGATATAGCCGTTCATCTTTTTTATTAAATAGCGTGTATATCGACGAAAAAAATTGTCAGTTATGCCATGTCACAATCACCTAATGCTCAATGACCATTAGAAGCATTAATGAATGCAATAAAATGTAAGGAACCCAAGACTAACTTATTAATGTTCCCTTGCCTTCAAGGCGTTCAATTATCTGTCGGGATCAGACCGATAATTGACAGATGAGTAAAAACGCACAAATGGAACGATTTTTTAGAAGCTTAAAAAAAGAGCGCCTAAATGCAGTGACTTTTCCAGTTTAGTTTGTTTTTTGTTGTTCTTCTTTATAGGGTATAAATGAATCATCAATATTAGCGCTGTCATACTTATGTAACTTTCCTTAAATAAAAAATACACATTACTTCCACATTTCTGTCATTTAAGGGCAGTAGCATAGCCGCAACTTTATTCTAATAACTTCTGCGGAGCAGACTAACATGCAAATCAATTCACTCTTTAAAATAAGTACTTTAGCTTGTGCCATTACTTTAGCAAGTTGCGGCGGTGGCGATATTAACCTTTCATCTAATGTTGATAACTCAGTGGGGGATACAACAATTACTAATCCAGCGGCTACTGTGCCAGTCGTTACTGAATTACCAGGTAAATCTAACTCAGTATTAGGGCAAAGTGTTTCTAGTGCTTTAGGATTTGATGTTGCTGTACAGGTGCTTGATGGTCAAATCACAACAGATATGACCTTAGTAGCAAGCGCTAATAGTAAACCGGTATTTTATGCTATTAGCGGTGCGTTAGAAGTTGTGTCAGGTGCAACCCTAACGGTAGAACCCGGTGTCGTTCTTTTTGGTCAGTCAGGTGGTGATTATATTGTTGTCCATCGTGATGCAAAAATTATGGCTGAAGGTACAAAAGCGAACCCAATAATTTTAACTTCACTTGAAGATGTGAAAGGTGAAGTTACTTCAGCAGGTCAATGGGGCGGGGTTGTCATTCTTGGTAATGCACCTTCAAATAAATGCCCTACTGATGGCAGTGCATGTTCACTGCAAATTGAAGGTGCTGAAGAAGGTGCTGTATTTGGTGGTACAGACTGGGAAGATGATTCAGGTGTTTTAAAATACGTTGTAGTGAAATATGCAGGTTATGAAATTGCCCCAGATAATGAACTCAACGGTATTACTTTTGGTGGTGTTGGCTCGGGAACAACCGTTGACTATATTCAAGTGCACTCAAATGCAGATGACGGCGTAGAATTTTTTGGCGGCGCAGTTAATGTTAAGCATTTAGTCTTAACAGCCAACAAAGACGACAGCATTGATTGGGATAATGGCTACAAAGGTATGCTGCAACATATTTACGTAGAGCATGCAAAAAATGCCGGCGAAGCAAATCGCGGTATTGAAGGTGATAACGACGGTTCAACGCCTGACAAAGAGCCTCAGTCAGCGCCTATTATTGCTAACTTAACGATTGTAGGTAATAACTTCGACAGTGCCGACAAAGACTCTGAAGGTATTTATTTGCGTGAAGGAACAGCAGCAAAAATATTTAATACTGTTGTTACTGGTACGAGCGAAATGGGTGAATGTTTAGAAATTGAAGGTGGCGCAACAAGCTCTGTTACCGTTGATAATGCTAACAGCGGAAAAATTGTTATGCAGAACAGCGTTATGGCCTGTAACAATAGCGAAAACTTCAAAAACGCTAAAGCTGAAGACGGCACGGTATTGCTTGATCTTGCTGCTTGGTTTAGTGCTGAAACTTCAAACAGTATCAGTAGCTCTATTTTAGTTAATGAAAATGGTATTCCAGATGCTACTTCTCCATTAGTTGCCGAGAATGCTGGTCAAGATGTTGCTAATACGCAAGGTGCATTTTTTGATTCAGTTGATTACATTGGCGCTTTTGACAGTGCTGATAATGCGGGTAACGATTGGCGTGAGGGCTGGGCATTTGGTTATGGCGGTGGTGTTGTTACTGCTCAAGCAGAAACACAAGGTTGTCCAACCGGTACTGCAGCAATATCTTCAGTAAACGGTTCTAATACCACTTGTGAAATTAGCGGTACCATCTCAAGCGATTTAACCTTAACGGCTAATAACGTTTATGCATTAGATGGGGCTGTATTTGTAGGGGGCGATAAAACAGATTCTGCAATCCTAACGATTGAAGCGGGCACAACAATCTATGGTCGTTCAGGTAGTGATTACTTAGTCGTAAGTCGTGATTCTGAAATTCAAGCGAATGGAACGGCATCAGCACCAATAACCTTTACTTCTAGCCAAGATATGGAAGGCACTGAAACAGGTGCGGGTCAATGGGGGGGGATTGTTCTCCTTGGTAACGCTACTTCAAACAAATGTCCTACTGATGGCAGTGATTGCGCACTTCAAATTGAAGGTGCTCAAGATGGTGCAGTCTTTGGCGGCACAGACGATGCCGACAGCTCAGGTACACTCCGTTATGTTGTTGTTAAACATGCAGGTTATGAAATAGCACCAGACAACGAACTTAACGGTATTACATTTGGTGGTGTTGGCTCAGGTACGAAAGTTGAATACATTCAAGTACATGAAAATGCTGATGATGGTATCGAGTTCTTTGGTGGTACAGTAAGCGCAAAATATGTGGTTTTAACCTCAAACAAAGATGACAGTGTTGATTGGGACAATGGTTTTCGTGGCAACTTACAATATGTATTAGTTAAGCATGATCCAACAAATGGTGAAGCAAACCGTGGTATCGAAGGTGACAACGACGGTTCAACACCTAATAAACTTCCACAATCAAACCCAAGCATTGCGAACATGACCATTATTGGCAACACGTTTGATACTGCTGACAAAGACTCTGAAGGTGTATATCTTCGCGAAGGTTCTAAAGCTCAATTACATAACTTTGTTATTACCGGTCCAACAGGTATGGGCGAATGTTTAGAGCTTGAAGCAGGTTTAACCGTAGACCAAGCAAAATCTGGCGACACAGTCATGAGCAATTCTGTTATAGCTTGTGATGAAGCGTTTAAAGGTACAGCAGACTCTAGCGATACTGCTTTTGACTTAATGAGTTGGTTCACAAACGATAATACAGAAAATAGTACAGCTGCAAATACTAGCGCTGTATTAGACGGAATTTTCACTATCGATACAACAACACCTAAAGACTTTACAGGGAACAGTTTTTTTGAAAATGCTGACCATGTAGGTGCGGTAACGGAAGCGAAAAACTGGACAGCAGGATGGACAGTAGGTCTTGAAGAGTAATTAGTTGTTGTTTAACGAGTGTTGGTTGTCTATTGATAATCAACACTCATATTTTTTAACAGCATAACTAATAATCACCCAACCTACCTTGTGCAAGCTATTAGCAAAGTAATAAAGCTAATAATAAAGCAAGTACAAAGACTCTATCGAGGTTAACGATGAACAAACAATCAAGGCATAATGCCAACAAGTTAAAAACCAATAAACAAAAAAATCGTTTTTGTTTAAGTGGTTTAGCATTAGCAATATTAACAAGCTTATCAGCAACATCAGTAATCGCAGAACAAACAACAGCAGAAGATGAGGCTATTGAAGAAGTTGTTGTTAAGGTTAGCCGTTTAAAAGGTACCGCTAGCGCTATTATTGAAGAGCGCCGCAACCAAGCTTTTGTTGCCGACATTTTAGGCGCAGAACAAATATCAAGAACCGGAGATAGCGACGCTGCTGCCGCATTACGACGTGTTACTGGCGTAACCTTAGTCGACGGGAAATTTATTTACGTACGTGGTTTAGGTGAACGTTACTCAAGCACACAGTTAAACGGAGCAGCAGTTCCTAGCCCAGATCCAACAAGAAGCGTTATTCCACTAGATTTATTCCCAGCGTCAATTATTGAATCGTTATCCGTACAAAAATCATATTCACCTTCAATGCCAGCACATTTTGGTGGCGGTAACGTAGATATTCGTTTAAAAAGTATTCCTTCAGACTTTCTTTTTAATATCTCTGGAAATGTTGGTGGTAATAGTGAAAATTTTGATGATGGCTACAGTTACAATGGTGGAAGTGATGACTGGCGAGGTCAAGATGATGGCACACGTGCTGCACCTCAAGCGTTACAAAATTTATGGAATAGCCACAGCCCATTAAAAAATCTGAGCCAAGATGAAAATCGAGAAATAGCATCGCAATTCAACCGAGATTACGATCCAGTCAAAGAAAGTATCGCCCCAGATTTTGGACTTGATGTTGCTTTGGGCAATAGGTTTGAGCAGGGTAAATATCGTTTTGGTTTCTTAACGTCTTTGTCATACGATAATGAATGGCAAGTAAGTGAATTATACGAAGGTCAAGATTTTCGTAACAATACAGATGGCTCATGGAGCTTAGTGCGAGGTTTTGACAAAGTCGAATCAACCGAACATTCTGTGAAATGGTCAGGCATGTTAAATCTGGGGGTAGAGTACGATCGCGATCACCGTCTTGATTATAGCTTAATTGTACTTCGTGATACTGCAGACGAGATTAAAGATAAGCTCGGTAATACTAACAATGTATTACTTAGTGATGGGCTTCGAGTTCGAGACAGTGAAGTGAGCTATGAAGAACGTGAAATGATTGCCAACCAATTCCGAGGCACACATAACCTACCTTGGTTGTGGAATATCGGCGTTGATTGGAAATACTCAGACGCACGTTCTAGTCGTTACGCACCAGGTAATGTTTCTACGCGATATATTCTAAGTGATGAAAATGAAGATGGCGTTTTCGACCTCGCCAACGAAAGTAGTTTACGTAAAGCTTCAACCGCTTCTCGTTATTCTTTTCAAGACCTAGAAGATAAGGTTGAAAATTATGGCTTCAACTTCTCTTTACCTCTTACTTTTAAGCAATCTGAACTAGAGTTGAAATTTGGTGGCGACTTTATTGAAAAAACCCGTGATGCATTTTCAAGACGTATTGATGTGAATACTTTAGCCTTTGATAATATTGATCTGAGTGGCAACACAATGAATAATATTTTAACCAATGAGGTTATCCTTAATCATCCATTGCAGGGCAGTGAAACGATTATTCGTGATACTTCTGTTATGGGAGATGATTATTATTCGGCACAAATGGTTGATGCTTACTATGTAGAAGCTGATTGGTTTTTTAACAACAAATGGCGTATTAGTGGCGGCTTCCGTTGGGAAGATTATCGTCAAGTTGTTGCTCCTTTAGACCCCGCAACAGGGTTATTTGATTTACCTGCACAACCTAGTGAAGCAGATTTACAAAAATTAGCGTTTCAAGAAGATGATATATATTCGGCAGTAGCATTGACCTACATTATGAGCGACGAAGTACAGTTTCGTTTGTCCTATGGTGAAACAACAATACGCCCTGATATTAGAGAGGTTGCCCCAACGACGTACCTTGACCCACTGACTAATTATCCAATAAGAGGTACCGCAGGTATTGAGACAACAGACATCAAAAATTATGATGCTCGTTGGGAATGGTATCTAGGAACAGGAGAAAATTTATCAATAGGTTTGTTCTATAAAGATATGATTAATCCTATTGAATCAGTGCAATCTCCAGGACAAGATGGACCACCTTTAATCGTTATAGCGAATGCTGATGATGGTGAGGTATTCGGTATTGAATTTGAGTTCATGAAAGACTTTGCCTTTCTTGGTGATTTTGCAGGTATGAACGGTAACGACTTCTTCTTATCTGGAAATGTTACGTTAAGTGATTCAGAAATTAATATTGATACGCAAAGAGTTGTTGAACAAACAGGTGTTTCTGCGGCTATTACCAACCCAACACGTAGAATGACAGGTCATTCTGAATATGTGGTTAACCTTAACTTAGGTTACGATGCGCCGAATGGAAATCATTCAGTAACACTTGCATATAATGTATTTGGTGACCGTATTATCATTCCTGGAATAGAAGGCCAAGATGATAAATACGAACAACCTTTTCATTCTCTAGATATGGTTTATACCTACTACCCAACTTACTCGACAACATTGAAATTAAAAGTGCAAAACTTGCTTGATGAAAGTAAAGAAATAGAGTTTTCAGATACGCTATTTCGTAGTGAAACCAAAGGCATTGCTTTTGATGTTTCATTCAAATGGGACTTTGATTAGTTAACTATATTTGAGATAAGTTAAGTCAATTAAGGCCACCTCTTTTGGTGGCCTTATTGTTTTCACAGTAATGTGGAAGCTTCAGGAGTAAGTAGGCTACTTAGTACGAGGCATGCATCAGTTACTCATCAAGTAAATTCATCCAAAAAACCTAAAAACATCGAAACGCAGGTAATGGTTAGGCCTATTAGGCTCGCTGACTAATGTAAAAATATCCAAATAAGGGTCATCAAGGTTACGACCATTTTATTTACTGGCATCCAATCAACTGCATCAAATTAATCGAATTCAAAATGCTGCTTTAGTTCCACGCTAATAAGGAATGTGATGGTGACAATAAAATTAGGCCTTATATAGCTGAAAAAATTGTCACTCATAGTTCGATAGCCGATCTTTAGAAAAAATCATATTAGTTCAAGGGATAATATTAGGGGGTGTAATTAGAAACATCAGCTTGTATATATTGGAAAGTCACCTGAAATATTTTTGTCATGTTTTTTCGCTACTGTCTTCATTAATACATTTTAACTAGCCATATTACCGAACTAAATCAATAGGTTATTTCGATAAATAACTCGGTTGTTCAGTAGCGAAACACTTAAAAAATTGAGCGTGAACAATGAAAAAAATGAATTCCTTGCAGAAATTTAAACGAACCGCCATTGCTATTGCTTGCGGGACGATATTATTGAGTGGCACTGTTTTAGCTGAAGACGTGTCATTTAATGGTCGTGTTACAGATTCGTCAAACACGGTATATTTTGAAGGCGCAAAAGTAACAATTAAAGAGCTCGGTATCAGCGTTATTTCTGCTCGAGATGGTTCATTTCGTTTTCCTGCCTTACCTGAAGGCGAATATAGTTTAGAAATTACCTATATCGGAGCTCCGAAAGTCGAAAGAAAAATTACCATTAATGCTGATAGTGACCCAGCACAAACCTTTGTTATTGGTGAGCGTACCGAAGCATTAGATAACATTATTGTCTATGGCCAAAGAGCCAGTCAAGCAGGCGCTATTAATCGCCAAAAAAATGCTGACAAATTAATGTCAATTGTCAGTGCTGATACGATTGGTCAATCACCCGATCAAAATGCTGCTGAAGCATTACAACGTTTGCCGGGTCTGTCAATTCAACGAGATCAAGGAGAAGGGCGCTTTGTTACAATTCGTGGTATCGACCCGAACTTAAATAATGTCACTATTAATGGCTTGAATGTACCTTCGCCAGAGTCAGGTGTTCGTAGTGTTGCTATGGATGTTATTCCATCAGAGCTTATTCAAAGTTTGGAAGTGAGTAAATCAGTAACGCCGGATATGGATGCAAGTGCTATCGGCGGTTCAATTGAAATAAAAAGCTTAAGTGCCTTTGATAGACAAGGCCGCAGCTATAGTGCAACCGTTCAAGGTTCTTATAATGAGTTAATGGAAGATACCAGCCCTAAATTATCAGGTAGTTTTACTGATGTATTTGAGTTGTCTTCAAATAACCAATTAGGTGTAGCAACCGCTTTTTCATGGTTTGAACGCAAATTTGGTTCACATAATGTTGAAACAGACGGCGGTTGGGATGAATTTGAATATGAAGACAATGCTACAGGTGATGATGTAGAAGTATTTTCAGCAGAAGAAATTGAACAACGTCATTATGAGATTACTCGTGAACGTCTAGGTGCAGCGTTAAACTCAGACTTACAAACATCAACGACCGATAAATATTACTTTAGAACCTTATACAGTCGATTCTCAGATGATGAGTTTCGCTTACGTAATCAATATAAGTTCGATAAAGGCAATATTGACCTAACCCGTTACAACGAAAACTCTGCTCAATTTATTGAAGCTGATATGGAACGTGATACTAAAGACAGATTTGAAGAACAAGAAATTCTTTCATTAGTACTAGGTGGCGAAAATCAAGTAAACGGTTGGTTAGTTGAGTACAATTTGGGTTACTCAAAGTCATCTGAAAAAGAGCCTAACCGAGTAGACGTTGCCTTTAAAGGTAAAGATTTAGATATGGGCTACCTATCAACCGGTAATGTGCCACAGTTAACACAATCTATGGCAGCGCATGATTTAAATAATTTCGAAATGGATGAAATTGCCTACGAAAATAACTTATCTGAAGATGAGGCGCTAAGCGTTAAAGTCGATTTAACGCGCGATTTTGTTTGGAAAAATAATAATGGCCAGTTCAAATTTGGTGTTAAACACCAAGCACGTGAGAAGTTTACACGACTTGATGCGATAATTTTTGATGGTGGTTTTGATGATATTACTGCAAATCAGTTTGGTACATCATCACCTGACTTTAACTTAGGTGATTTTGGTCCAGGTCTGAATCAAAGCTCATTAAAAAGTTATGTATTATCAAATCGTAGTAACTTTGAAATTAATCACCTGGACTCTTCTATAGACAGTGCAGGTGGATCTTTTGAAAGTAAAGAGAACATTACTGCTGCCTACGCAATGATGACACTTGATATTGATAACTGGCAAATAGTGACAGGATTTCGTTATGAAAATACAAGTTTTGATACTTTAGGTAACCGCGTTGAACTGATCGCTGACGAAGTCAACGATGACGAAAGGGTCGATATTTCACCGTGGAAAGCAACAAAAGATTATGATCACTTACTGCCAAGTTTAAACATAAAATATACCCCTTCAGATAAAATAGTCGCTCGCTTTGCCTTTACACAAACCATCGCACGTCCAACATTTGGCGACTCAGCTGCATTCCAACTTGTTGAAAGTGAAGTGACTGAAGATGAGGGCGAAATTGTAACAGAGCGAAAAGCAGAAGTGGGTAATCCAGAGCTTGACCCTTACGAATCTACCAACTTAGACTTCTCTATTGAATATTACCCGGGCAACATTGGTGTATTGTCTGCAGGTTTATTTTATAAAGATATCGACAACTATATTTTACAGACTGAAGTGCAAGATAACGGTCAATGGGATGGCTATAAAGAAGTACTGCAACCCATTAATGGCGGTTCTGCTTCATTAACTGGTTTAGAACTAGCGTGGACAAAAAACTTTACTTCAGGTCTTTTCATTAGTGCTAATGGGACATTTGTTGATACCGACGAAGCATTGCCAAACCAAGCAGATACCTTAGGCAATATTATGCTAGGTTATGAAAATAGTAAGTTTAGTGCTCGATTAAGTACCTCTTATAAAAGCGAAAGCTTCCAATTTATAGATAACCATACCTCAGTTTACGAAGATACCCACACACAGGTCGATTTCACGGCTAAGTATTACATCAGTGATACCCTGCAAGTTTACTTCAATGCGGTAAATTTAACGGATGAGCCAATGTATATCTATCACGGTAGCGACGTGTACAATTATCAATATGAAGAGTATGGTGCTTCATTTGAACTTGGTTTTACTCTTAATTCACTTTAATAAAGGCGCATATAGCACAAGGTGTTAGCTTAGGCGCACCTTGCGTTAATCGACAGACAATATGAAAATACTTAATTATTCATTATTAACCGCGACTTTACTGTTTACTATGGCTTGCCAGCAAATTCATGATGTGAAAACTATAGAAAAACCAATAGATACCGGTCAACCCATTAGTTTTTTAGCGTTTGGTGATGGTGGCTATAGCGTTGACTACCCCAAGAAAAAACACATAGACAACCCACGTAATAAAACTCAATTTATCGAAAAAGAAAAAGAAGATTGGTTAGAAGATCATCGTCCAATCGACGAATTTGATCATGCGCCTATTCATGTATATGCCGATAAATCGATTGCGACTGAGGCAAGCGGCGCTATTCCCGTTGGCAAAGCAATGGCAACATTGTGCAAACAGCGTAAATGCGACTTTGGTGTTCAGTTGGGTGATAATATATATCCTGACGGCGCTGATGCCAATGACGGTAAAGATGACCAAAAACGTATGGACAATTTAATTCTTGGTCCATTAATTCCTTTGTTTGAGCAAGACTCAGCATTAATCGTTTATTCAGCATTGGGTAACCATGATTGGAAATCGTCTCGACAAGGCGTGGCTTTGCAAACTCAGTGGATGAGTAAGCAGAATAACTTCCATATGGATAAGCAGGGTTATTACAGTTATACCCAAGGAGAGCCGGGAAATGAAGTTGAATTCTTCGTATTAGATACCAACATGCTACTTGCAGGGCAAACCTTTTATGAAATACCACTGAATCCAGATGGTAGCGAAGGTGAACTTAAAACAGCATTAGCTAATGGCACCGCAGAGCTGGAAGAAAGTGGAGCACATGAAGGTCCTAAAAATGGCGAAGATAAAGCGCAAATTCAATGGCTATTAAACGGCCTGGCTAATTCAGCGGCTAAATGGAAAATAGTTTATGGTCATCATATTTTATGGTCAATTGGTGGTTCAAAATACAGTGAAGGTCATGTTTTACGTAAACTCATTATGTCGACACTTTGCCAATATGCCGATGCCTACATTGCGGGTCACGAGCATGATTTAGAGTTATTAACCGATGATTGTTCACTTTACCCTGCAGCTAAACGTGTCGATCCACTACCATTAATTATCAGTGGAGCTGCGTCTAAAATGCGTGGTAAGCATTCGCCTTTTGCAGAGCATCAGGAAAAATTCTATCTTGAATATGAACTGATATGGTCAAAAAGTTTTGTCTGGGGGTTTGCACATCTTAATATCGACAATAACACTGACCAACTCAAGGTTGATTTTTTTACGACACCACGTGATAAGAGTGGCATCGTTATTCCTGAATTTACACACACTTTTTCGTATCGTAAAGCTAACAAAAATAAATAACAGTGTGCTTATAATCGTGATGTAATAATAAAGTTTCTGGTTTTTATTGAATTGTGCAGGCTAAGTTTGTAACAACTAAAGGGGTGTTAACATTAATGTTGGTACCCTTTACTTTTAGTTAAAAGAGAGCGTAGATTATCATTTAATACAATACTCAGTCATAACTTCAGCCAACGTAATAGCCCCCAATTATCTTCGTAAGAAAAACGTCACAACTTTGTCATTTAATAAATCGGCAATATTCCTGAAACTAAAACGTCACATTCAACCATTAACATAATCAACATTATTTTATAGCGTTGATCACATTAGATCTTACTAGCTCCAACAAAGGCAAAAAGGTTTTACTATGAAGCTTTCAAAAATTGCACAAGCTTGTTTATTTATTAGTTTAAGCACAACCAGTTTAAGTTATGCAACACCCATAATGGCAGAGAATGACAAAAAACTTACACAGGTAGTAGATGCTGGTCAAGAAATTAACAAATCGGCAAGTCAATCTCAACTACGTGTTAATGATATTAGTGACCAAATTAAAACAAAATTACAGCAGTTTAAAACCATTAATAAAGAAATTGACGGCTTATCGGTTTATAACCTTCAAATGAAAGCACAGGTGGATAATCAATTAAAGGAACTTAGCCAGATTGCGCTTTCAATGGAACAAGTCAGCATTATAGAACGCCAAATTTCGCCTCTCATGGCACGTATGATTGAAACACTCGATAATTTTGTAGCCTTAGACGTGCAATTTTTAACGGCCGAGCGAAATCAACGTATCGCTGATTTAAAGAATATGATGGACCGTGCAGACGTTGCAATATCAGAGAAGTTTCGTCGTGTATTAGAAGCTTATCAAATCGAAGTTGATTACGGGCGCACCATTGAAGCTTACACAGGTTTAATTGAAATCGACGGTAGTGAACAGAATGTTGATTTTCTTAGAATAGGTCGTGTGAGTTTAGTTTACCAAACGCGTGATGGACAAACGTTAGGATTATGGGATAACCAATCAAGAACATGGCAACCCCTTTCAGCCCAATACCGTTTAAACATTAATAAAGGTTTACGTATCGCGCGTAAACAACTTGCCCCTGATTTAATTATTGTACCCGTAGTACAAAATTCGGCTGAATAAGGAATAATAACCATGAAAAAATTATCAAAATTATTATCGACAATTACGTTTTCAGTGCTATCTATATTCAGTGTAAATGTAATCGCACAACAAGCGACTAACTTAGATGATTTATTGTCTCAGTTAGCACAAGGTAAAATTGCACAAAGTAAACAAAATCATGAACGTGAAGCCGAGTTCAATGCAAAAAAGAGTCAGCAAGTTCTTTTGTTAAATCAAGCAAGTCAGCAACGTGATCAAGCGATAAATTTAAGTACCCAGCTTGAAACAAAATTTCAAGATAATGATGTGGAACTTGGCAATAAAACCGATGCGCTTAATAATCGAATGGGTGAATTAAAAGAATTGTTTGGTGTATTACAGCAAGTTGCTGGCGATACTCGAAGTAAGTTTCAAACCTCTGTTGTTTCAGCTCAAATAGCCGGTCGTGGTGAGTTTTTAGATGAATTTGCACAAAGTATGGGATCTTCATCAAAACTAGCCTCTATAGAAGAAATAGAACGTTTATGGTTTGAGTTACAAAGAGAGATGACGCAAAGCGGTAAAGTGCATAAGTTCAGCCGAGAAATCGTTTTAGCCAATGGCGAAAAAAGCCAAGCTGATGTCGTTCGTGTGGGTGGTTTCAATTTGGTGTCTGAAGGAAAGTACCTTGAATATATTGATGAAACAGGTTCTGTCGCTCAATTAATGAGACAACCGTCGAGTCGTTATTTATCAAGTGCTACTGAA
This sequence comes from Alteromonadaceae bacterium, assembly GCA_041890515.1. Taxonomy (GTDB): domain Bacteria; phylum Pseudomonadota; class Gammaproteobacteria; order Enterobacterales; family Alteromonadaceae; genus Colwellia_A. Next base: position 4,864 of record JASDWX010000068.1, on the reverse strand, counting down.
TTAACATCAAATGTTAGTCAAGTCGTTCCGTTTGCTTTAGACCCAACCGGTGGTTCTATTTTAGGATTACTCGTTCAAGCACCTGATATAAAAGAACGCGTAGAACAAGGTGGCGCGGTTGGTTACGTTATATTAGCGATTGGTCTTATTGGTTTACTTATTGCGATAGAGCGTTTCATTACCCTTTTCTTGATTGGCAGTAAAGTGAGCCGTCAATTAAAAAGTGATAAAGCATCAAACGATAATCCTCTCGGTCGTGTGATGTTAGTTCAAGATAACAACCCGACTGATAATGTAGAAACCTTAGAATTAAAACTCTCTGAAAGTATTCTCAAAGAAGTGCCTTTACTTACAACAAGGCTGACTTTTATTAAAATCATATCAGTAGTTGCGCCATTAATTGGTTTACTCGGTACAGTGACCGGCATGATAAATACCTTCCAAGCGATTACTTTATTTGGTACAGGCGACCCTAAATTAATGGCAGGCGGTATTTCTCAAGCATTGGTAACAACAGTACTTGGTTTAGTTGTCGCGATTCCAATGGTATTTATTTCAACATTACTTAATACCCGAAGCCGCGGCATTATAAATATTTTGCAACAACAAAGTGCCGGAATATTAGCTGAACGCTCAGAAAATGCAGACAGTGCTGACGCGGCCAAAGCATCAGAGCAAGGAGCGTAAACAATGATCCTCTTCATCGAAATGATGAATCGTATCCAAGAATTCTTGGATACGGGGGGGCTAGTGTTAAGCGTTATCGCTGGTGTTATTTGTTTAATGTGGCTACTGATTTTTGAACGATTATTTTTTTACTTGCACAGTTACAAAGCAGTGAAAAAGAATATTATTGACAGTTGGTTTACACGCACAGAAAGACATTCGTGGAATGCTGAACACATAAGAATTGCTCATGTATCAAGAGCGACTGAAATGCTAAAAACTAATGTAACGCTAATACAGTGTTTAGTTGTGTTATGCCCACTGCTCGGTTTAATGGGCACAGTTACCGGGATGATTGAAGTATTCGACGTTATGGCTATTTCAGGTAGTGGCAATGCGCGTTCAATGGCTTCAGGCGTTTCTCGTGCGACTATTCCAACAATGGCTGGCATGGTTGGCTCACTTTCGGGTGTATTTATGGTGACTTGGTTACAACGTAAAACAAAACGTAGAACAGAGCAAATGGAAGATAGCCTTCCGATGGCTCATCAGTAACTACACCTTAAATTAGACCTTAAAATAAGGAGAAGCGTAATGCGTTCTCAATTATCAAATATTTTACAAGAACAAGAAGAAGCGGAAGAAATTAATATGACACCCATGCTAGATGTGGTTTTCATTCTATTAATATTTTTCATTGTTACTGCATCGTTTGTTAAAGAAGCGGGCATCGAAGTTAATCGCCCTGAAGCAGCGACAGCGGTTAAAAAAGAACGTGCCAATATTTTAGTTGCGATAAGTGACAAAGGTGAAATTTGGATAAATAAACGTCGTATCGATATTAGAGCAGTACAAGCTAATATTGAACGTTTGAAAGCTGAAAATCCACAAGGAACTGTCGTTATTCAAGCGGATCAAAAGTCAACAACCGACACGTTAATCAAAGTGATGGACGCTGCGCGTTCAGCGGGTGTTTACGATGTTTCAATTGCTGCACAAGAGGGATAAACCTATGGCAACCGTGATGAATACTCCAGCTCGTTATGGCATAGGTTTATTGCTTGCAGTCGTGATGACATTTCTGCTTTTATGGGGGATGCAAGCATTGATTTCTGGTGGGAATAACGCCTTAACAGAAGCACCTCGCGGGAATGTCCTTGATTTTATTCGATTAAAAAAAGAGCAGCAATTAACAAAGAAAGATCGTAAACCACAAAAACCACCGGTGCCTAAAGCGCCACCACCACAAATGCAACAACCGCAAATGCAACAAGCGAACCCAAATGCATTAAGCACAAATACAGGTTTTGGTGCTGATATTCAAGCTGACTTAAGTTTGGCGGGTGGATTAAGTTTAAGTGGAGGTGACGGTGATTATTTACCTATTGTGAAGGTCGCTCCTATTTATCCTCGTCGTGCACAATCTCGTGGTATCGAAGGTTATGTGATTGTTGAATTTATTGTGACCAAAAATGGATCTGTTCGAGACGCAATTGTTATTGAAGCTAAACCTGAAAATATATTCAATCAAGCGGCCATGGATGCAGCGTTAAAGTTTAAATATAAACCACGGGTAGTTGATGGCGTAGCTATGGAAGTAGCTGGCGTGCAGAACAAAATTTCTTTCCAAATAGAAGGTTAAGGAGTCTGTAATGACAAAAAATACAATATTAAAAAGAAAGGTAATATCGTGCTTTTCAATCGCGTTACTTTTTAGTGCTCCCGTAGTATTAAGCCAAAATATGGGCGGTAATATTGCTCAAGCTCAAGCACAAAATCCGTCAGCTAAAAATTCGACCTCCGTGAAAGTGCCTGCAATGCGAAATCGCGTGTATACACAACTCGCTCGAGCACAAAAACTTGCTGATGAAGGTAATGGCCTTGAAGGGTTCGATGTGCTTGATGAAGTGCAAGACCGCATTGATAGTTTAAACAGTTATGAACGTGCAATGTTGTGGAATTTTTATGGTTTCATGTATTACGGTAATGACGATATAGCTTCAGCCATTGATAGCTTTGAAAAAGTGGTCAGTGAAAAAGAAATTCCAAATTCATTAAGACTATCAACACTGTATTCGTTAGCCCAACTTTCAATGCAATTACAAAACTTCGATCAATCATTAACATTTTTAGGTCTGTGGAAAGAAAGTAACCCGAAAGAAATGACGAATACTCAGCAGGTTTTATTTGCGCAAGTTCATTATCAGAATAAGCAATATAAACAGTCTTTGAGTTATGTTTCAAAAGCTATTGAACAAAGTGAAATTGCTAAAGAAGTACCAAAAGAAAATTGGTTAGTGCTTCAACGAGCGAGCTACTTTGCATTAAAACAGCCTATTGATGTGACACGAGTTATTGAAAGTTTGGTTAGATATTACAATAAGCCAAAGTATTGGTTGCAGCTTTCTGCTATGTATGGGGAAATTGGTGAAGAAGATAAGCAACTCGCGGTTATGGAAAGTGCATGGCAAGCTGGTTATGTAACTAAATCGACAGACATTATCACACTCGTGCAACTCTATCGTTATCATAATGTGCCAATTAAGGCCGCTAACCTACTCGCAGAAGCAATAGACAATGGTAAAGTGGTTGCCCAAGAAAAGTATTTAGATATGCTCGCACAAGCGTATATTGCAGCAAAAGATGATGAGAAATCAATTCCGGTTTTAATTAAAGCGGCTGAAATAGGTGAAACAGGAAAGTTTGATGCGCATTTAGCACAAGCTTATTTGAATTTAGAAAAGTGGCAACTTGCCATTAATTCTGCTGATAAAGCGCTTGAACGTGGCAAGCTAGATTCAGAGTCTACTGAAGGTAATATGTATCTGGTTAAAGGTATGGCCGCCTTTAATTTACAAAATTATGAACAATCTTTATTAGCTTTTGGCAAAGCGAAAAAAGTAAAAAGTTCGGCAAAAACGGCAAAACAGTGGTTCCATTATGTTGAAAAAGAGCAAGGTGCAAAGCAAAAGTTGGCGATGCTGAACTAGAAAAGCATAAAACGTAGCGTTATTCCCTCGCACGATTAACACCTCGCATATCAAAATACGACTTGTGTGAGGTGCCCTTCATTTTTTGTAATAATACCCATTATTACTTTTAGGTGTATGAAATTCATTCAATTGATGGTAAAACATTAGTCATAATAAATATATTATAAAACCCATAAGAAAAATAATACGTTACAGCTTCATTTTAGTTTTGATGAAAGTGTAACCGCTAAATAAAGGTGGCTTATGAATATTGGAATACCTAAAGAAACGTTGTCAGGAGAAAATCGAGTAGCGGCTTCACCAACCTTGGTAAGTGAGCTACTTAAATTGGGCTTTAGCGTTCAAGTACAAAAAGGGGCAGGTACAAAAGCGAATTTTACTGATCAAGAATTTCTTGATGCAGAAGCTTCACTTGTCACTAAAAAAGTATGTTTGCAGTCAGATATTATTTTTAAGGTGAATGCTCCATCACTTGAAGAAGTCGCGCAAATGAAAGATGGTGCGCACTTAATTAGCTTTATTGCTCCCGCGCAAAGTCCTGAATTATTGGAAGCGTTACGCGTAAAATCTATTACAACGTTTGCCATGGAAATGGTACCTCGTATGACTCGCTCTCAGTCGATGGACGCACTTAGCTCAATGGCCAATATTGCAGGTTATCGCGCAGTCATAGAAGCGACCCATCATTTTGGTCGTTTTCTTACTGGACAAATTACCGCTGCAGGTAAAATGCCGCCAGCGAAAGTAATGATTATTGGTGCCGGTGTTGCAGGTCTTGCTGCTATTGGTACCGCTGGAAGTTTAGGTGCAATCGTTCGTGCTTTTGATACGCGTCCTGAAGTAAAAGAACAAATTGAAAGTATGGGGGCTGAATTTCTTGAATTAGATTACGAGGAACCCGAAGATACTGGATCGGGTGATGGCTATGCAAAAGAAATGAGCAAAGCGTTTATAGATGCAGAAATGGCACTCTTTGCTGAGCAAGCAAAAGATGTTGATATTATTATTACTACCGCAATGATCCCAGGAAGACCTGCACCTAAGTTGATCACTGAAAAAATGGTTAACTCCATGAAAAATGGTTCTATTATTGTCGATTTAGCAGCAGCTGGCGGTGGTAATTGTGAACTAACAGTGGCGGGCAAGGTGGCTAATATCAATGGTGTTAAAATTATTGGATACACAGATTTAGTCTCGCGTTTACC
>JASDWX010000067.1:0-19424 GCA_041890515.1 Alteromonadaceae bacterium | reverse complement strand
GCGCAATGCGCATCAACACGCTAAACCACGCATCAACTTGGCCGGCTAAATAAACCCCAATTAAGCTAAAGGAAAATGCCCAAAGCAGGGTCACTGCAAATAAATAGCGCATAAATGACATCGGTAATTAACGAATGACGTCAGTATATCTGTTATAAAAAGTAAAAGCTCACTAGTGGCCTGTTATAAGGCTAACTTTATCCGCGATTTTATTCCTCACGATTTATCCATTCATAAATTCAGTAAGATATCGATGTTTATGACCTAATGTTCGAATAAGTCTCTTTTATTTGAGAGCACTCTTAGTCAAGTAATTACCGTAAACAACGCCTCAATTGAATCTATAAAGGAGCGCTCTTACCAATATGTTGCGTTGACCAATTAAATTCACCATATTATAACTTCCACCTGTTATTGATTCATAATGCTGTAAAAGAGTAGTCCCTATAACAGGCATCCGGGGATTTTTTCCCCTTCATTTGATCATAGTGGCTTGTATGATTAAATATCAAATGATCTTAGTCTGTCTTTTTTACGTAGTGTTGAGGTCAAAGTAGGTTATATAACCATGGAAGAAGGAAAAGCCAATGTATAGTAAAAGGAAGTTACTCTTATTTATAAAATTATTTTTAAATACAATAGGTTTTAAAAAAGCCGATAATCAAGCATTCACTTTTAACCAGGTTAAAAAATACGTCACTTATAAATATGGAGTGGCAATGTTACTTTTTTTGTGGTGACCCTAATAGGTAATGCGCTTCTTTATCGCAGTATTTCTATACAGAATAATAATGCTGAGATAATTAATATCGCTGGTGAACAGCGAATGCTCATGCAAAGGATCAGTACGTTAGCAACTAAAATACATTTCGAAGACAATGAAGCGCAAAAGAATTATTCAATGACTTTGCTTCAAGCAAGCCTAAAAAAAATGGAAAATAAGCTTGTAAATCTCACTGATTTTGTTGAAGACCTTAGTAAATCAAGCCAACAGAGTTCAGTTTTATATGCACTGTACTTTAATGAGCCTATCAAACTACATGAGCAATTGCTGGATTTCCACAAGCTGATCTACCAATTTACACATACTCAAGGTGTTGATGAAAAGATCATGCGGCAAATAATTAATCAAGCTATCGGCCCTCTTCTTTATGAAGCAGATCTCGCCGTGAATTTATATCAAATTCATGCAGAGCAAGAATTGGCCTTCACCAAAAAATTACTCGAAGCCAATACAATTTTTGTTCTAATATTACTTTTAGCTCAAATAGTGTTCATCTTTCGACCCTTAGCTCGCAAATTAGCAGAGCAAGCTAGCGACCTCGATAATAAAGCCACGACCGATAATTTGACTGGCCTTCTTAACAGACAGAGTTTTGAACCACGATTCACAATGATCATTAAAAATGCACATAGCCAGAGAGATACCGCATCACTCATCACAATCGATTTAGACTGGTTCAAGGAAGTTAACCACACTGAGGGGCATGCCGCAGGTGATGAAATTCTCTGTGAAATCGGCAAGCGTTTTTCCACTTTAATTAGCCCTACTTTACAAGTAACAAGGTTGGGAGGCGACGAATTTGGGATAATAATTGCCCATGGTTTATGCTCAGACAGATCGATGAAATACGCAGAAGAAATCAGACGAATGGTCACCGAGCCAATAAAATACAAGGGAAGACTGCTGCATGTTAGTGCAACGATCGGCATGGCGAGTTATCCCAACGATGCACCCAACATCAAGAAGTTATTATTGGCTGCAAATTATTCACTGAGATTAGCAAAACAAAAAGGGCGTGGTTCTATTCAAGCATTTATGCCCGCGCAGCATCATGCTATCGAACGTGATAAAGTTATTCTAAAGAGTATTGAACGAAGAGAACACTTGGATGGCTTATTTATGGAATTTCAGCCGTTAATTGATTTAAAAACACAGTTAATAACCGGATGTGAGGCACTCGTTAGGTGGGATCATCCAGAGTTAGGCCGGATTAGTCCAGATCAGTTTCTTAAACTAGCCGTTTCTCATGGCCATGGTGCATTTATTGGTGAAATTATTCGTCGACGTGCGATGGAGGGATTCAAAGCGATTCGCACAGCCGGTGCAGTGATCCCCAGCTTGTCGCTAAATCTCATGGATGTCGAGCTGAAAAGTCTCAGTGGCCCGTCAGATCTCATCGACCAACTCAATGTTTTTGGTTTATCACCAAAGGACATCGAGATAGAGGTCACTGAAGACGTGGTACTCGGTCACCTAGGGAACAAGTTAGAACGGCAACTGTTAGAATTGCGCAGTGCTGGTTTTCGCTTAGCTCTTGACGATTTTGGAACGGGCTTCGCCACCCTAGAGCATCTCGTCAAACTTGAAGTAGATATTATCAAACTTGATCGAACATTTGTGACAAAAATAAAAAAAGACGACCGCTCGTTTCAAATTATAAATGCAATCATCAAATTAGCTCATGGCCTATCAGCTAGGGTTGTCGCAGAAGGCATTGAAACCGATGAGCAACTTGAAATTCTCAAAAATTTATCATGTGATATTGGTCAAGGCTTTCTTCTTGCTCGACCCATGCCAGTTAAAGAGTTCCTTGTTTGGCATAGGCATTATACAAAATCGATCGCTCGTAAAGTCTTAGACTTCACTTGCTAAAATTTTTTTATTGTCAAAGTGTCACATCATCTTTTTTTTAATAGATAAAGAGTGGCTGAATTGAGGGGTAATAGTCTAATGAAACTTGGTTGGTTCGGCGCCTAGAGGTTTATAGCATCGACAATCGTGTGGTTTTTAACAATCACTAAAGTTTATTCTTGAAATGCTTGCGTATAAAGATTGAATGATGGTTTTGATTCATAATTACCTCGATTAGGTAGAAACACCTCCTTATAAAGTAGGATAATTGAGAGAACTAATGATCAAGCATTATATATATTTTTACTTGTGGTAACTTCCATACAGCATACACCGGAATTATGGTCAACATCAGTAAGGTCAATTGCTCTGCTTCATTGAGCGGTAATAATTGTAATGAGTAAACAATAACCGCTGAACCACTCATTTGGAAAAATCCCAAAAGGGCAGAAGCTAAACCAGCTTTCTCACCAAAAGGAGCAAGAGCTTGTCCTGCACAAGCCCCCATAAGCAGTGAAAAACCAAGCGAACTAATCATTATGGGTAACATAAAAGCCACAGGTGTTTGCCAAGCTAATAAGACTAACATTAATAAACCCGCCATAATGAGCAAAACCATACCAAAGCCTATCGTGACTCTTGCACCATATTTTACTAAAATCTTAGGAGCAAAAAAACAAGCAGTAATATTAATTACCGCATTCAAACTAAACCAATAGACAAAACTTTGTTGATCTAAACCTAACTTAACCATTAACCAAGCTGGAGAGCTACTAACATAAGCAATAATAATTGCCATGGCTAACATCACAACTAAAGCATTAAATAAAAATACAGGATGTTTCAGTACAGGAATAAAATGGGTAATATTGAGAAGTTTTTTATGTTTTACTGTATGTTCGGGTCTCGTTTCTTTAAGTGTAAAAAATAAAATAAAACCTGCGAAAACAGCATAACCCGCCATAAACTCGAAATTACTACGCCAGCCAAAATGCTCCGTTAGTACGTTACCTAATAAGGGTGCAAGTGCAGGAATACAGCATATAGCGCTATTTAAATATGAGTACATAACGCCACTTTCTATCGCGTTGTATTTATCTCGCACACTCGCAAAAGCTGAAACGACTATCGCGCATGCACCAATACCTTGTACTAAACGACTGAGAAGAAAAAAAGTCAAACTATCAGAATAAACAGAGAGGATAGAGGCCAAACCGTATATCAGTATCCCGCCCATCGCGATGGGTCGACGACCATAGCGGTCAGCGAGCGGACCACTTATTAATTGACCAAAACCCATGCTTAAAATAAATATCGTTACACTCCACTGAATTTCATTCATAGGCACAGAAAACTCTTCTGCCATAAGAGGTAAAGCGGGTAAAAATATATCTATGGCTAATGGGCTAAAAATAACCATTAAAATAAGTAGTGGTATAAGTTGTTTATTTGTCATTTGAGTCTCAACAATGATGACTACGTATTATAAGATATAGTGGGTAAGAGAAGAAGAGAATAATGTCTAATAAAACTATACCCTTCTAATGTTATTGAAATAACGTCGGGGAATAGTTAACACTTGATTATGATGGTTGTATTGTCCGTGGTATTAAGTATTACTTTACCACTATACTTTATTTTAAATTGATATGAAAAAAGCTACTTATCAATAAAAAGTAGCCCATAATTTTCAATAAACGTTCGTCATATTAACTTTAGTTATTATGTAGAGAACTGATTCCCTTCTATTAGATTAGAGTTGTCAATACTTGGGGATTATTGTGCAATGTTCGATGAACGGGACAACGGTCTGCTATTTCCATTAAACGATTTTTTTGTGCTTCACTTAACGGTCCCAATAACTGAACTTTACGGATCAACGACTCTATTTTTTTCTCCTCTTCAGAAACACGACTTGCATCATCGAGATAATTACGTTCATGAGATAAAGAAACTTCTACATGCTCAAGGGGTATCTTCTTGTGATCAGCATACATACGAATCGTCATTGCGGTACAAGTGCCTAAAGCGGCAAGTAAATGTTCATAAGGATCTGGACCTGAATTTTTTCCGCCTGATTGTGTTGGTTCATCGGCGAACCAATGATGATGGTCACTAAAAACTTCCTGTTGAAACTTATGGTCAAGTTCTGCCACTAAAACATGTCCTTTTGTAATACTTGGTACCGAGATTTCAGGCTTTGGAATATATCGACTTGCCCATCCTGAAATTGTTTGTGCTACGTATTCACTATCTGCTGACTTTGATAAAAGGTGATCGGCAGTATCTAAACTAACAAAACTTTTTGGATGTTTTGCGGCCTTATAAATTTTCTCTGCATCAGAAATATCAACGGTTAAATCAATAGGAGAGTGTAAGACCAGTAAAGCCTTATCGAGATGCTTAATATGCTCTGTTGTTTGACTACGTAAATCATCCAAAAATTGTTTCTTTATCGTAAATTCACGAGATCCTAAACTAACCTTTGCCGATCCACTTTGCTCAATTGAATCAAGGTGTGCATCAAAATTATGTATAACATGACTTGCTTCATAAGGAGCACCAATCGTTACTACTGCTTTCACTTTGTGAAGCTGTGCAGCCATGGCTAATACCGCAGCACCACCAAGGCTATGTCCTATTAGGAGTTGCGGCGCTTCATATTCTTGTTCAAGAAATCTAGCTGCGGAAAGTAGATCCTCTGTATTGGATGAAAAATTAGTATTCGCAAAATCACCATCACTGTTTCCTAGACCTGTAAAGTCAAATCTAAAAACAGCAAAACCATGTTGCACAAGAAATCGACTAATCCGTGAAGCTGCTGCAACATCTTTTCCACAAGTGAAGCAATGAGCAAATAATACATAAGCTCGAATGGTTTGATCTGGTGTTTCTAGCAAACCCGCTAGGTGTTGTCCTTGGCTCGGAAACTCTACTTTTTTTCTCATCGCATCATTCCTTAATTTGAAATTATATTGTTATAGCAAGCACTTTGTCATTTCTACTGTTAAAAAGAGAGTGATTGCTCGATAACAGTTTGCCACTCAGCTAAAGTCGTTTATTGATCAACAGAAACATTTTCTGCATTATTAACTAGCGTTGATATTGCCCAAACAAACCGCTAATGAGGACATTCAATATCTCTAAAAGCCTCATTTTAAAATGGGTTGTGTTATTTCCAAGAAGAAAAATCTTTCGGTTAGTTTAGTATGGGTGTTAGCCTTTAAAATCATCCCTTATTACCTAATCCCTGGGCTTATAGCGATAAAAATTTAATTATGAGTTACTTGATGTTTTTAAATTAAAGATCTTATTTTCAATGAGTCGGTCTACCGCCAAACGACCGCCATTAAAAATAAAAACAAAAGCGAGTAGCACGCCCCATAATACATGTTCAGCATAGGCTACTGGTGCAATATCTTCTAAACTTATGACCGCTACAATATTAACGACAAACAAACCTAAAGCAGAAAATCGGCTTGCTAACCCTGTGATTAATAACAAGGGTAAAACAATTTCTGCTGCAGTACCTAAATAGGCAGCTAATTCAAACGGCAATATCGGTACTTGATATTCGTATTCAAATAACGTCAGTGTACTTTCCCAATCTCTCAGTTTAGTCAACCCAGAAGCAAAAAAAGCCCAGCCAACATAAAAGCGTGCCGCTAATAATGCAACGGGCTCTAACAAACTCACTTTACCGACAACATTACGGTAAAAGTGGATAATAGATAATAATAGGTTCGGCAATGTAGGCATGGTTATTTCTCTTTAAAATAATGAATTAAGTTATAGGTAATTGCGTTTAACAGCCATTGTTCAAATGAAAAATCGTTGTCATTCTTAACAGCATTTAGTGCTTTTTCTAATGATTCTCCAGCCAGTAAATCATTCATAAATGTTCCTTCACTGACAGTTAATATTGTTATTTTTGGTTGAAATTCAGGTCGGTAAATCATCAAAATTTGTTCGAAATCCTTTACTGATAGTGATGCTTTAGCCGCTGCCATTGCCAATTGTCGATGAAGGGCCTCTTTATGGTGGTGAGCCTCAAAAATATCATTTAGTGGGTATGTTGTTTTTAATACTTTCACATTCTGATTAAACTCAATGAAGATATCATCAGGTTCTCTTTCACTCAGTAGTTGCAGGGATGTTTGTATCAAGGTTTGATCGCTCCCCTTTAATGCACAATGAACATACCAGTCCAACGTCGCACAATCGATAATATAGGGGTAATTATCTCCCTCTTCCGTGGCTTTTAAAAAATGAGGAAAGTTTTCCCCCCATTGTGCCCAATCGCCATGGTTAGGCGGTGAACACCTTATAAATTGAGCAGCAAGATTTTCACTAATATCACTATCGAGTAATTCAAACACTGTTGGGAAACTGATTGTTAAGGCACGCTGAGCATTAGCCAGTAAGTTTCGTCGATAAATATTAATGCCTTGCACATCAAAATTATAGAGCCTTTCAATAGATGATTCATCATTCCAAATGACCTCTAACAATCGCTGTTGTAAATTTTTAGGTGCATCATTATTAACAGGATCATGACTACATAGCTCACTCATGTAGATTTGCTCACTAAAACTGCATGAGCAATGTCACGCGCTTTTTGAGCTTCAGCAACCAGTAATGACCATTCAGGGAGATCATTGTCCCATTCAATTAATGTTGGCACTGCGCCAAAACGATTTAACGCTTTTTTATAGCCTAACCAAACGTCATCAGTTACAGGGCAAGCATGGTCATCAATTGTTAACTCACCTGCCAAGGGTTTATTGCAACCGGCTAAGTGAATTTGACCTACGCTCGTTACAGGCAATTCGTTGATATAATCAGTCACCGATTGTTGAATATCGCCATTTTCAAAATTCATACTATTAACGGCAATATTATTAATATCTAATAATATTTTTGACCCCGTACGCAGACAGAGTTGTGCTAAAAAATCAGCTTCACTTAAATAGCTTTCGTCAAATTTAATATAAGCAGATACATTTTCAATAATTAGTTGGCGTCCTAAATAATCTTGTACTTTTTCAACTTGTTCACACATAACTTTTAACGTTTTTTGTGTGTGAGCAATGGGTAATAAATCACCGCTATGAATAAGTTGTCCTTGCTGCTGCCCCCAAGTGAAACAAGCATGTTCAGACATCAGAAAGGGGTCGGTTTTTTGTGTCAGTCTATTTAAACTTTCCAAATAATGCAGGGGAATATGCTCAGAAGAACCGAGTCCCATTGACGTTGAATGTAGACTGATGGGATATTTTTCTCTTACTTGGGCAAGAACAGATAATGCAGCGCCCCCATGACCAAAAAAATTCTCTGAATGTACTTCAACAAAATCAACTTCTTTAGGCTTTGTTAATATGTCGGTAAAATGCGGATGCCTTAAACCAACACCTACCATTACATCACTGCTTATTACCGACATATTCATGTGCTAAGCGCCTTTCGTTGCTTTATAATGTTTTTTAGCTTCTTTCTTTAATAATCCGCCAAGTGTTGCACATGTACCTTTTGTTACCAATTTCCACTCACCTTTATCGTTATCAACCTTTGACTGACCCGCACATGAATGGCTTCCCGATAAGTTTGAACAATCGTTTTGTGCGGCTTTAGCTACGCCATAACATTTTTCTTTCTTATCAGCAGCTTCTGCTGGAGCAACAACACCGGTAGAAATTACGGCAGCTAATGCTGTACTTATTAATAGTTTATTATTCATCATAGACCCTTAGTTTTATAAATTAAGCAGCTATATATGCTGCGCTAACAATTGTATTCGCTCTAGAGTAGTTAATCCAGCTATGGACTGGTCAATAATTACTTCATTCGTCACCAAAATCAGTGTTGTTATACTCCGTATGCCATAATCTCTAGCAACACTTGCCATGTTATTAACATAAAATTTAATGGTGTTCAATCTATCACTCATCACAAAAGACATACCTTCAACGATAAGTGATGTAGAATAATAAGAACCACATCACGAAACAGTGCAATATATCAGAGAGTATTCATACTGTAATAATATCTCATCAACAGAATCATCTTATTTAAGTTGCTTCATAGGTATTATTTCATTCGATTCGTAAATAAATGAGATGTTAATCGAATACCTTTTCGATTTGTTTCTCAGTTAACCCTTTAATATAAAACCAATTTTTTTGAGCGTTATCAATAAAACCAGGAATGTCAGTAGACCATTTCTTTTGCACGGTTTTGTTTAGGTTTAGGTATAATTTATCACCACGGATATGCCAAGCCGTTGGATCAGTATCTAGCTTCTTATTAAAAGCGACGCCCATAGCACAAAACCCACCGTATTGTGGGGTATATTTACTTGGTTCCGCTTTAAATAAATTACGGTTATCGGCTGTTGAAAATTGATAAATAGCACCATTATAAGCAGCGGTAAATTTATTAGAACCCTTTTTTGGAGCACCTTCAGTAAAGTATGACACGGTATCATAGCCTTTAATGGCTAAATCATTCCCGTTTGCATTTACTTCAATGTTCGCTGCAAAACCTAGGCTACTTATTAATAAAGCAGAAGTAACGAATGTTGATTTGATCAGTGTTGAAAGTTTCATTTTGTTGCTCCGGTATTTAATGTTCAACGTAATATAATTAATAAGGATTTTCCGTGGTTGATAATATAGCGCTTTCAATCATCTAAAATGAATGACATAGTCCTAACTTTGAACCCAATCGTCCAAAAAAGTGATAAAGAGAAATAAGATGGATCAGCTTTCAGCAATCTTGCAACGTTTTTCGATGAATACTGAAGTTTTCTTCACGGGTAATTTATGTGGGATTAGTCATTTTACTAAAGAGCACAACCGAGGACATATACATTTTCTTCGCCGTGGAGCGTTAACCATTATTGATGAGGATAATCAGTCTCAGTTGTTTACTGAACCCACCGTATTCTATTTCCCCGCACCTCATACACATCGTATTATTGGTAGTGACGATAACCCTCCTGAATTGGTTTGCGCGAATATCATTTATAATGAGAGTACATCTAATCCTATTGTTAATGCCTTACCCAAAAGCATGTCATTTAAACTCAGTGAATACGAACAGCTAAATCAAACTGCAAAATGGTTATTTGAAGAAGCCTTTCACGAGAGGTGCGGACGACTACCCATGATTAATTCGTTAACTAATATATTTCTCATTCATGTACTTCGCCATTTACTCGATAATAATATGATGCAACACGGTTTACTCGCAGGACTAGCACACCCCCACGTATCAATTGTTTTATTAGCGATTCATGAAGCACCCGAACAACAATGGAGCTTAGAAGAAATGTCGGGGCTCGCATTGATGTCTCGTTCAAAGTTTGCAGAGGTTTTTAAACGTACTGTTGGTCAAAGCCCTGGAGATTATTTAATCGATTGGCGAATTATTGTGGCTAAAGGTTTATTAAAAGAAAATAAACCAGTGGCAATAGTAGCTAATGCCGTTGGTTATGAAAATGGTTCTGCCCTCGCTCGAGTGTTTAGAAAAAAACTCGGTATTTCCCCTAAGCAGTGGGTTGAACAAATAATGCATTTGGTTAAGAAATAGTATGTAAAAGTAATGAGAGTGGAGAGTGGAGAGTGGAGACTCGTATAAATCATATATTATTGATTTATCTATCAGAGCGTTTATAAGTACCCACTGAAGTTGCATAATTAATTTGGCAACTTACTTAGAGTGTTATGGCGTTTGTAAAAGAACGTTGTTAATAAAAATATTGATATGCGTTAAGTGGACAACCTTGATTATTTCCTCTTTCTTTATTTGTCCTCATAAATACAGACCAGTAATGATTGTATTGTGTTAATGAAACCTCAATCGTTTATTTTTGATAGCATGTCAAACAAGATATCTAACAGTTTAGCCAAGAACGCCACATTGAAACCGATAAAGAGCACTTATATTATGGAACGTTATATTTTTGCTTATTGACCTGAGCTTGTGGTTAAATGCGTTAGAGTAAATGGCATAAACCCAAAACTTGTCTACCAAAGAGCAGTGTTGACGCGAGTGACTTGCTAGTTAAACAATATAGCTAGTGCGATATGATAACCTCAAAAGAAATGATTAAAAATATTATGGCAAAAGATAAAACAACTTATGTTTGCACTGAGTGTGGTGAAAATCACCCTCGGTGGTTAGGTCAATGTTCAAGTTGTTCTGCTTGGAATAGCATCACTGAGTATAAAGAATCCAAGGTTATAACACAGCGTACACCCAGTAAAAGTGCTCACCGAGGTTATTCTAAGGAAGATGCTAAAATATGTAAATTGAGTGAAGTATCTGATATGGATTTAACTCGATTTGACACAGGAAGTTCTGAATTCAATCGAGTTTTGGGGGGCGGTATTGTTGAGGGTTCTGTTATTCTTGTAGCGGGTGACCCTGGTGCGGGTAAAAGTACATTGTTGTTAAAAACATGCGCTCATTTAAGTCAAATCGGTAAATCTTTATATACATCAGGGGAAGAATCTAAAGGTCAAGTAAGAGACAGAGGGCTAAGATTACAAGCTGATATTTCCAAAATTGACATCATGAACTCGGGTGACGTTGAGCTTATCTGTAATGTCATGGTCACGGATGGTTATAAATTTCTGGTTGTTGATTCTATCCAAACGGCATTTATTAGTTCACTGCCAAACTCTCCCGGTGGCGTGACTCAAGTTAAAGAGTCAGCGGCTATGTTAAATAGGCTAGCAAAAGAGCATGGTGTTACCGTCATATTAGTGTGTCATGTTTCTAAATCAGGAGATATGGCGGGGCCGAGAGTACTTGAACACATTGGCGATTGCATGTGTAAAATAGAACCTGAAGCTGACAGTAAATACCGAACACTTAGAACGTCTAAAAATCGATTTGGTGACACCACAGAAATAGCCACTTTTGCAATGACCGCCAAAGGTATGCAAGATGTTGTAAACCCGTCAGCCATCTTTTTGGATAAAGATGGTGCTGAATCCAGCGGTAACATGGCTTACGCATCAAACGATACCGGCAGGACCTTATTAATTAATATTCAATCACTTGTAACCGAATCTCAGGCTGAGAACCCGATCAGGGGTGGTGTAGGCTTTGATTATAAACGTATGCAAATGCTTTTAGCTGTATTGAGAAGTCGAATGGGCGTAAATATAGGTGGTAATGATATTTACGTGAATGTTGTGTCAGGGGTAAATTTAACGAAAGATGTGGGGTCTGATCTGCCTTTGATCCTAGCAATGATATCATCATCTAGAGAGCATAAATTTTCGGTAAATACGATCGCTTTTGGTGAAATAGGTTTAGACGGCAGTATTAGGCCAGTGCCTTCAGGTGAAGAGCGTGTCAAAGAGGCTATTCGTAATGACTTTAAAGTCATCATATTACCTAAGCGAAATTACAATAAACGATTAGAAACTAAAGGGGTTACATTAATACCGTTATCACATGTCAAAGATGTACTAGAAATTTTCTAACATCCCACATTATTTGCTCAAAGTGACACTAGATTAAGGTAATACCTATCTAAAAAGAAAATAATGGGGAGCAGCCCATATTTATAGATAATGAAACACCTTTTTTTACCCGTGTAACGTTAAATTAACATAAGTTTTTCTGTATTTACTCCTGTTTCACAAAGACCTAATGACTCTCCAAAATATAAATTACGGTAAATTAACCATTACCTTTAACCTTGAGCAACATTATCAATAGTTCTAAAGGTGAGGTTTATTCTTGCGTCTTTAATCAACTTCGTTGGCGGTAGTCGATGCAACCAATACTGTTGGGTTAACCCCTTCATCACCAATAAACTGCCTGCTTTAAGCGGTAAAGAGATCACTGTTTTTAATTTTTTATGCTTGAAAGTAAACTTTCTTTCCACTCCAAAACTCAACGAAGCAATAGCACCGCGATCTTTTAAATCTTTTTCTCCATCACTATGCCAAGCCATACCTTCTTCACCACTGTGGTAGAGGTTAAGCAAACAAGAATTATAAGTATCACCGGTATGTACTTCAACCAGGGTTTTTAAAGACATTAATTCAGGAGGGAAAATCGAAGCTGTTTTAGTAATATTTGAATAGGTATAGCTAAAGTGTTGTTCAGCGTACCATGCCACTTTTCTTTTAGTTTCAATGGTATTACCAAAAATTACCGCTTTATCACAACGCCAATCAATGATGTTAAGTAATAAATTAAAATAATAATCACTTTCGTCTGATGAAAAAATTTCACCAAAATAATGCACTTCACCATCATAAGGTAAAAGATTAATCGGTTGTTCTAATATGCTTGAAAATAGGTCCATGACAATAACATTAAGCCGGTTATGTTGATTGAATAGCATAGGCACTCAGTGGTGTCCTAGAAAAATACTATAACACGAACGTAAAAATATGATGGAATAAAAAAACGACGTTGAAAAACTGATAAAAATAGTTAAATGATAGTAATGTAATTGTATTTTTTTAAAGCCTAACAAACTATATATTGCTACCCTACGTATGTCATAAATAATCGAACAACAATTTTAAAGGCCCTAATACATGTACATGATAATTAAACACACGCACTTGACCATAATTGCGCTCACCTTTATCTTTTTTCTCATTAATTTTGTATTAATGATGAAAGACTCTGACAAGGTAAATAATAAATTACTGAAAATAGGACCACATATTTTATACACTTTATTTATCTGTACCTTCATCTATATGGTTTCAGTTAATCCCCTTAACCTATACCCCTTTGTAAATGGTTGGGCATCATCTAAATTAGCAGGTTTTATAATTTATGTACTCTCTATTACCTTGGCACTGAAATGGGCAAAATCAACATTATGGCGCATCGTGGGTTTTGTTAGTGCCATATTTTGGTTAGGGATGAGTGCTCGACTGGGTTTTGCCGATCATCTTAAATCAAAAAGTATCAACGAAGAGACTAATGCTTATATTGAGTTCGGTAAATCTATCATGACATCCATTTGCTAGTTTTTTGTGGTTTTTAGTATGGAAAATTTAAATGATAATTGGATTGGCGATGTTAAGCGTTTATCCTTATTTTACTTGAGAAAATAACATGATACACGAAGAGTTACCTGAAAATCATTCAGATCCATTGTTAAATATACTGCATATATCTATTCGATTTGCGATAAAAATACTCGCGATTTTAATGGTGTTAGTCATCTATTGGAGTATTGCTGATGTTGTGTACGTTCTATATTTGAAACTGTCTACTCCGCCTATATTACTCTTAAATGTTGAAGATATTCTTCAAACATTTGGTGCTTTTATGGTTGTGTTAATAGCGGTTGAAATTTTTATAAATATACGATTATATCTTGGTTCTAACGTTATTCCTGTTGAATTAGTTATTGCAACCGCACTCATGGCGGTTGCACGTAAAATTATTGTTTTAGACCTGAAACTTGTTTCTGCAGATCACATCATAGGCCTTGCTTTGGTAACAATTGCTTTGGGAATAACATATTGGTTAATCAAGAAAAAAACAATTGAAAAAGCAGTAAAAACATCAGAATAATTAACTAAGTGCAACTTAAGGATTTTACTTACCCTATTTTTGCAGCCATATAAATCAAGCGGCAAAAATAGGTAGTTTGTATTTTTTATTACGTTGATATTGAAGAAATCAATTTACAAAGCTCAGTTTTAATGACCAATAAAGTGGTACCTCTCAATACTTGAGTGAATAAATCACAATTCGGGTTTCAATCACATCTGCACCTATTCTATTTAATTTCTATTGACCAAACGGCGAACTCATTCCCGCTGGGCTCTTTAAAGTGAAACCGTCGGCCTCCAGGAAAAGAAAATATTGGTGTTGATATCTGAGCACCCGCTAATTCAACTACGGATTGAGTCTGATCTAAGTCATCACTTTTTATTACAAGTAAAGCAGAACCATTGGATACATTAGACATTAACGCTGATTTATAAAAGCCACCATCAAGTCCTTGATTAGAAAATGAAGTATACTCAGGTCCATAATCTATAAATGACCAACCAAAAGCCTTTTCAAAAAAAGACTTGGTCGCAGCAATATTACTTGATGGAAACTCAACGTAACTTAGTTTTAAATTTGATGACATCTTTTGAATATCCCTTAGTTGCTAATACAATTTAAACAGTTTTTCACCGATAATAATATAAGTAAAAAATCAGCAATACCAACGACTTTAGTTATATTTTTTAAACATTGTTAATTGTTAATTGTTAATTGTAGAATGATGATCATACCAAATACCGTAATGATCTCCCTGCCATATAAGTCCGTGGTATAAGTAAGCTATCGCAAGCATAAATATGCCTCCAGCGAGAGCGGCTTCGTTAATCATACCTAAACAACAAAAAGAAAAGCCACTAATATGTCCTATAATT
Source organism: Alteromonadaceae bacterium (assembly GCA_041890515.1). Taxonomy (GTDB): domain Bacteria; phylum Pseudomonadota; class Gammaproteobacteria; order Enterobacterales; family Alteromonadaceae; genus Colwellia_A. The sequence goes on along the minus strand of JASDWX010000067.1, from coordinate 4,367 downwards.
TCAATTCGATAGGCTGATTTTCTACTCGGTCTCGCTTGCAAAAAATTAAACACAAACCAGCACTTTAATACCAAAGGTAAGTTTTTCCAGTTATCTGACTTTTTATCTATCATAAATTTATCCTGATTCAAGGTTGTTACATCAACATCGAGTGCCGCAGCAATACATTTAAGAGATTCTACACTAGCATTTTTTCCACTTTCTATACGTTGGATTGTTCTAACATTTAGCCCCAATATTTGAGCTAACTGCTCCTGAGAAAGATGTCGGCTAATACGCATTTGTTTAAGAATCATTACATTTACCTCTACACTTATGAATCACAAGTATTCATTAATCTTTATAATGTCGGTGACGAATTTAGCACGACATTAGCACGACATTAGCACGACATTAGCCCGACATGAAGAGATCGGGGAATTCATTCAGCAATTTATAACCCATTAAAGGGCAGATATTAGTTGGCTAGGGTGTATGTCGAATCAAGATAAATAAAACGCTCGAAGGGGATAAATAAGAAAAAAGCAATCTCTGTTGACACTTAAGATCTTTAGCGACTTAATTATCGATGCGCCAAGTTATTTGATTCATCGTCTACTTATCATAAAACCTACAGCGTATTTATGATAAGCGGTTATTTAGGGTTTTCACATGGTCATCGGTAAAATTAAAGTACATCTTCCTCCAAAATCACCTTACCTGAAAGTGCTTTAATCGTAAGTACATTGTATTTTTTTTCTATAACATTTCTTTTTATTTTCATACTGGGTGTTAATAAATTATTTTCAATACTCCATATTTCTTTACAAATAAACAAATAGTCTATTTTTTCATGGCTTTCTAGCTCAGCATTAACCTGACTCAATGTACGCTGTAAACGATTGACTACTTCAGCATCACGTTTATTTGCTGCTGCCTTTAATACGATTAATGCGACGGGTTGTTTCATGCCAGAACCTATTAAGCAAACTTGCTCTATATCAATGTTAGTGCACAACAAACTTTCAATGGGAACAGGGGCAACATATTTTCCTTTGCTTGTTTTAAATTTATCCTTAATTCGACCAATAATAGTATATTCACCCTGCTCATTTACAACGGCACAATCGCCAGTCTGGAACCAGCCATTAATAAATGACGCTTCGGTTGATTCAGGATTTAAATAGTATTCCTTGAAAACTGCATCACCACGAATAAGAATTTCACCTTCTTTGGACAATGTCATTTCAACACAAGATAAAGGTTTGCCAATCGTACCAGAGCCTAATGAAGAGTAGGGATAATTTAAACAGGAAGCCCCAGATGTCTCAGTCATGCCCCAACCTTCGCTAATGGGTATGTTTAATTTTTCATACCAACGAAGTAAAGACAAGGCAATTGGAGCAGTACCTGATACAAACCACTCTGCATTGTTTAACCCCAAGGCTTTACGAATTTTTTTTGCAAACCAGTGACCAACTAACGGAATACTTAATAATAAGGCTAATTTATTCTGTGATACTTTAGTAAGCACGTTGCCTTGGAAAATTGTCCATAAGCGTGGTACGGAAATAAAACCTGTAGGCTGTGCGTATTGTATATCATCAATAAAAGTATCTAATGATTCGACAAAAAACACTTCTAAACCAGCATAAAGAGCTACATGTTCATTACTGCGTTCGACTATATGCGCCAATGGTAAATAAGATAATGCATGAAAGTCACCAGAAACGTTAAAAGTCTCAACTAAGTTTTGGGCTACACAAGCCATATTTTTGTGGCTTAGTACGACGCCTTTTGGAAGACCTGTTGAACCTGAGGTATAAACAATGGTTGCTGTATCATCAATAATACTTTCGTGAATATTCCCCATAGGTTCATACTCGTTTAACCAGTCGTTAAATTGAACTGTGGTGGTGGGCGCCGGATAAGGGAATCCAATACTCAATAAATCATTACATATAGCAACTTCGGCCTCTTTGGGATTATCAAGTTTTCCAACAAAAATGGCTTTTAAATCCGCATGCTTAATAATATGGCTTATGTTAGTTCGCTCAGCAGTAGGGTAAATTGGGACGCTTATCATGCCTGCCATCATGATGGCTAAATCAGCAATAATCCAATGGGCACAATTTTTAGAAAGAATCCCAATCTTAGCACCAACTTCAAAACCTTGACTTTTAAGAGCGCTCGCAATGCAACGAGCTTGGTGATCAACCTCAATCCAGCTAAATTTTTGCCATTGTTGATGTACAGGTTGGTGGAGAAAAACTTTATTTGGATGACGAGCAACATTATTTTGCAAATTTTGCAAAGGGGTTAAATATACCATTTAGCATTTTCCTTTAGTTGATAACGATGAGTATAGATCTTATCTGCTACTAATCAATAACCTATGCAATATACGAACGACTAAGTGAATCATTGATCTCACGCTTATAGAATTTATAAGTCGTCTCATTATTTTATAATGCGCCAGTTGAGTTGAGGCGGCAATCGTTGATGATGCTTCGGCTTATTGTGTTGCTGTTTGACTTGATATAACAATAATATTTTAGGCTCGCTCGTAATTATACAAGTACTGAATAAAAAAATTTTAAATGCATAAACCTCAATGGACTGTTTTATGTTATTTCACTACTCGTGATTCGTTTTCCATAGTATCGTAGGTAAAGTTGACTGGTGTATCTGTATTTTCTGCCCCTAAATTCCAGAGGTCTACATATAGACCTGGGGCTTTGCGTTAAGTCTTTCAAAAGAAATGGGTGATGGTAATAAATATGTACAGCGTTCAGTTTACGTTTGAAATTATGCATCAACCGCGGTACTTGCCTCCCTTTTATTGACAAGATAAAATGAATTTTATTTATAAATAATATAAGGTTATGCTCATTGGATACATTGGTTCATAAAATTAAAGCATACTTTCTTTAACTAACAATAAAGCGGTTTCATGTTCAGCATGTACAAAAGAGTTAACGTTAATATCGGCTAATGCAGCTTTTTCAGCAAGCGAATTCACTTTTACGATTAAGTTTGCATTAGGGAAAAACCCCATGACAGCTTCACAAATAATTTGTTTATTTTTTAATGTGTTGACAGTTATAATAATACTATTCGTTTGGTCTACTTTTAATGACTCTAATACGGGTCGTTTATCCAAATGACCAAAATAGGCGTCATAACCACGCTTTCTTGCTAGCAATACATGTTGTAAATTATCAGAAATAATTAAAAACTGAATATCTTTACGTTTCAGCTCTTTCGCAACAATTCGGCCCAAGGTAGCAAACCCACAAACAATGGTATGATTTTTAACGTTTACAGTTGCTATTTTGTCGGCTTCAAAAAATTCAATAACAAAAATAGAAGCTAACTTATAGATATTGCTGACCATAAGTGGAGTCAGTATCATAGATAATACGGTGGTCAAAATAAGGAAGCTACCAAGATCCTCAGAAAGCATATCTTGATGTATTGCCATGGCAAAGATAACGAAAGAAAACTCCCCTACTTGGCATAAAGCAACAGCTGATTTTATTGATTCACTTTTATTCGATTTTTTTCTCATCAGTAAATAAATGATCATTCCTTTAATCATCATAACGAGTAACAATATACTCAGCACCCAGTGCAGGTTGGTGATAAAGTACAAAACATCAATTTTTGTGCCAATAGAAAAGAAAAATGCACCTAAGAACAAATCTTTATATGAAGATATATCAGATTCAACTTTAATATGGAATTTAGTTTCAGCGATAATCATACCGGCAATAAATGCACCCAACGAATAAGTGAAACCTATGTTATGAGCAATTAATGATGCGCCTAAAACGATAGTGAATACCGACGTTAAAAATAGTTCTTCCATTCGTGCATGCGATGAAAAATGGAGTATCCAAGCAATGATCTTTTTTCCAATCGTAAACATGAAAATAATAATTCCGGTTGCATAAAAAAACGTTTTTAACAGAACATCTACCAGTGATAATCCATCATTCGATAGAAATCCCATCAAGAGCAATATTGGGATCACAGCTAAATCTTGAAAAACTAATATAGCGACAGATTTTTTACCATACGGCGTAACAATATCTTTTGATTTTTTGAGATAAGGTAAGACAATAGCAGTAGAAGATAAGCTAAATGATAGAGCAATGATTAATGAGGGAATTGACTCAATATTAAATATATAAAATGCCGTTATAAAGATGACTATAGAGCTCACCCCAACTTGTATGAACCCATTATAAAATATCAACTCTTTCAACTTACTGAGTTTAGATAAAGACATTTCCAAACCAATTGTAAACATTAGAAAAACAATACCGAATGACGTGGTCTAATGGATTCGACTACCTAGTTAAGAGATAATAATCTTAATTGGA
>JASDWX010000066.1:0-4015 GCA_041890515.1 Alteromonadaceae bacterium | reverse complement strand
GCGAAACCGAAGGCATAAGGGTCATCATCATCAATAGTGATACAATTTTTGCCAAAGACTTTAGCCCATCCCTCAATACTCGGTTTTATCGCTGTTATTTTGCCATTAACCGCGGCAGGGTTTTCTGTGTTGCAATTAAGGCTAACGACCTGTTCAATTTTTCCAATGAACTGACTGCCAATATAGCTTTCATGGATAAAGGTATCGCCTAAACTAAGTTTACCTTTAGCAAAAAGCTGTGCCATACGTGCACTGGTTCCCGTCCCACACGGCGAGCGATCAATAGCTTTCTCACCATAAAATACCGCATTGGCACCATTTGAATTATTATGCTTCGGTTTCCCCGTCCACAGTACATGCGACACACCATTAACACTCGCGTCTTCTGGGTGAACACAAAGTACAGCTTCACTCGCAACCGCTCGAACAATTGGGCTCCAATGAAGAATTTTATTTGAACTCCATTGGTCAATCCCGGGAAAATTTTCTTGAGGTTCAACAATCACGTAAAAGTTGCCTCCATAAGATACATCGACAATTAGGTGCCCTAAACCTTCAATCATAAGCTCAATGTTTTGATGTGCTAAATAAGCAGCAACGTTATAAAGTTTAACGGCAGTAACGTTATTACTTACCTTGGAATTTTTTTGCATATATTCCACTTCAATCTGTCCGGCAGGCACATCTAGCGTTAATTTACCTGCCTGCTGAGGTGTGATCAAACCATTTTCAATAGCCGCAGTAACCGTACCAATGGTGCCGTGACCACACATAGGTAGACAACCAGAGGTTTCGATAAACAAAATACTCGCATCAGCATTTTCACTACAAGGTGGATAAAGAAATGAACCCGACATCATGTCATGACCACGAGGCTCGAACATTAAACTTTGTCGGATCCAATCGTGATTTTCTAAAAAATCTTGTCGCTTTTCGCTCATGGTTAACCCTTTTAAATCCGGATGACCACTCGTCACTAGCCGAACAGGGTTCCCGCAGGCATGAGCGTCGATACAAAAAAAAGTGCCTTTGATCATCTTTTTTTACCTTCTTTTGCTGAAAATTTTATATAAATTGTGAGGACAAAAACCCTCCTTCAAGTATAGGGCCTGTCAATGAGGCTTCAGCCTTCACAATTAAAAAAGGTTAATCTACATTAAATGTTGATAAATCAAGTCGTGTTGCTAAAGCATCATTGTATAGTTTTTCAACCCTTGCTCGCTCTTCACCCGCAAGTGGTAAGCGAGGTGCACGTACTACTTCACTACCACGACCGGCCAATTGTTCACAAAATTTAATGCACTGAACAAGTGTTGGGATAGTGTCTAAACGTAATAATGGTAAGAACCAACGCCAAATTTCTAATGCTTCCTTATAACGGCCTTGCTGAGCTAACTTGTATATAGCGACAGATTCTTGTGGAAAAACATTAGTTAACCCTGAAATCCAGCCAGTACACCCCAGCATTAAACTTTCAAGTGCAATATCATCAACACCACCGAACACGATGAAACGATCTGCAAACTCAGCATATAATTCAGAGATACGGCGAGTATCTTCTGTCGCTTCTTTCACAGATACAATCGTTGGTTCAATGGCTAAAATAGCCATACCTTCAATAGAAACATCAACACCATAAGTAACGGGGTTGTTATAAATCATGATTGGTAAGCCACAATTACGCGCAATTTGTTGATAGTGAAGAATAGCTTCACGTTCACTTGAACGATAAACCATACCGGGAAGTACCATCAGTCCGTCAATGCCAACTGCTTCACACATTTGACAATATTCAATGGCAAATTTTGTTGTTGTTTCGGCAACACCCGAAAGTACTGGTACTCGACCAGCAACAACGGCTTTAACGGCTTCGAGAATTTCACGTTTTTCTGCTTGAGTGTGTGAACAGTTTTCGCCAACAGTACCTAAAGCAATAATGCCGTGAACACCTTCTTTTATTAAGCTATCAACCATCTTTTTAGTGGCTTCAAAATTAATCGACATATCGTCAAAATATTGTGTTGTTACTGCTGGGTATACGCCTTGCCAATTAATATTTTTCATTATTTTACTCACTACTTTACTAATTACTTTGTTGATTACTAACGACACTATTTTCAAAAGATTTTTTAATGACTTTTGAATAATTTATAGTATCATTGGCTCCGATATAAAATATTGTATACAATATACCGAACTTCACAAGGTTTTTTATTTTCTTAATTAAACAATCTAAACAACTTTTTAGAGCAGGTTAAAATGACTAAAATAAAAATTAATAATTCTGAAAAAAAAATCGCTGTAATTGGAGCTGGCATTATCGGCATTAATTGCGCGCTTGAGTTACAGTCGCTTGGATTTCAGGTAACACTTATTGATAAGTCTGGTATTGGTGAAGGTTGTTCAAAAGCAAATGCCGGACATTTCGCAACAGAGCAAGTGTTTCCTTTAGCTGAACCAAGTTTGTTATGGACATTCCCTAAACTACTGCTTGATCCTTTAGGTCCCGTTTTTTTATCTGCCGCTTATTTACCAAAGGCTCTGCCTTGGTTTGGTCAATTCATCATAAATATGCTTGCCAGTAAACGTGCTAAAAATAGCAAGGCATTAAAAACACTTAATCAAAATGCGATTAATTATTACAAACCTTTATTAAAAGAAGCGAAAGCTGAAAAGTTAATCACCTTAAAAGGAAGCTTACTCGTTTTTGAACAAAGCTCAGATAAAACAATTAAACGTCAGTTTATGCATTATAAAAATGCTGGTGTGAGAGTATTATTGCTTAACCGCCGACAAACCTTATTACTAGAACCCAACTTAAGTAAAAATATTAACGCTTCATTATATTTTACCGACGTGGGACATAGCGTCGACCCCTTCGCGATTTGCATAAAACTAGCAGCTTTATCTTTTCAAAAAGGATGTGTATTTAAACAGGCTGAAGTACTTCACATCAGTCATAATAATATCGGAACAAGTCTGACAACGACACAAGAGATATCGCAGTTTGACCATACTGTGGTTGCCAGTGGAGCATGGTCGAAGAACCTGCTAAAAACACTAGGATATAATTTACCAATAGAGGCAGAACGTGGATACAGTTTAGATTTACCACCTTATAAAAAAGAATATCAATTGTCACGACCAGTGGCATCTGCTGAGCGAAAGTTTATTATAACCCCAATGAAGCATGGCTTACGTTTAGCAGGTACTGTTGAGTATGCGGGGCTAAAAAAAAGTGCAAATATGAACCGGGCGGATGTGTTATTTAAAAACGCTCAACAGGTACTGAGAGTATTACCTGGATATAATGCAAATGAAGCCAAATCTTCACAAAAATGGATGGGACATAGACCTTCAATGCCAGATTCACTTCCTGTTATTGGTCAGGCTCCCAATCATGAAAATATTTACCTTGCTTTAGGACATCAACATTTAGGGTTAACACAAGGGGCTATAACGGGAAAGATTATTGGGCAATTAATCGTTAAGAAACAAACAGAAATTGATATTCGTCCCTTTTGTATAAGTCGGTTTAATTAAATAAAAATAAATAGCTCACCAGCTTCTAATTCATCTATAAAAATGTCCTTTCTTTACAAAAGATCGCCTACCTAAGTTATGATATTAAATATATAATTCATAAATCGATATTGACTCCTTCTTAATTAATAGGTTGTCCTGTCGAAGCGCATATTTGATAAAACGCTATGACTCGATGTATAATTAAATTTTAAAAGCGTCGACTTAAATAAGACCTCTCATACAAAACACTATTAATAATCACTTGTTTTTATTTACTATATTATTTATACATTTATTCTTTGTCATAATTACTCATAATAAAACACAAAACTAAAGTCAATAAATTGTTTTATATTACTAAGATAAAGTGACTAATCCCCGTTACATTATGTTCATGGATCAAGAGCTTTTATTTTAAATCCTCTCATATGACCCTGTTATTAGGCGACAATTAGCTTGGCCGGCTCGCGACAATTAACTTGACCGGTTT
>JASDWX010000065.1:0-20065 GCA_041890515.1 Alteromonadaceae bacterium | reverse complement strand
AGCTTGCACTGGGTATTTTAGCTAAATTAAGCTTTTTAGATAATGAAATTAAACGCGTGTTATTCAGGAATTTATTTATCGTATTTATGTAATAAAAGTAAAAATCTTTATCACATTTACTTATAGCAGTAGTGATATTAGAGGTTTGAAAGCACTGAAAATCACGATTTTCAGTGCTTTATTTTTAAACTTATTTGTAGGATAGCCAGAGCTACATTAACAATCTATAAGACTATAAAAAGTTAAACATCATCTTCGATGTTATTTTTGCCTTTGGTACGTTCTATACTATCGAGCTTATGATGAATAGCCGATTTGATCATCATATAACCGCTCACAGGTGCTGTTATTAATAAAAAGAGTGTAATGAGTATTTCATTTACACTGAAACCCTCTTGGGTCGTACTAAAAAATATCATTGCAGCAACTAACAAGGATGCCATTCCTAATGTGGTCGCTTTTGTTGGACCATGTAGTCGCATAAAAAAATCTGGCATTTTCACTAAACCAATAGATCCAACAAGTACAAAAGTACCACCAATTAATAATAATATTGAAATAATCCATTCCGTCATAATCTAAGCCTTATTCTATAATATCGCCGCGCAACAAATATTTACATACTGCAACGGTACTTACAAAGCCCAACATAGCAATTAAAAGTGCAGCTTCAAAATACAAAGTAGTTCCCATACTCATACCGTACAAGATGATCAGTGCGATTGTATTGATATACATAGTATCAAGCGCAAGTATTCTGTCTGGCACTGATGGACCAATTAATAAGCGCCATAAATTTAATAAAAGCGATACACCTATCATCGCAAACACAATTAAAATTACATTTTCTAGCATTGAAATATCTCCTTGAGAGGCGCTTCATAACGCTGCTTAATTGTGTTTATTAAGGCTTGTTCATCTTTCAGATCTAAAACGTGTATCAGTAAAAATCGTTGCGCTGACTTTTCTCCTTCAGTGAAGTTCTCTTCCCAAGGATATACTTCAGCACTGACTGTTCCAGGGGTTAATGACACTGTACTCGCTAAGATTGTAATGGGCATGCTATGGGTTAAATCCAGTGGTACCTTAACGAAACCTGGGGTCAATTTTTTAGTAGGGCCTAATATCAAAATAGCAACCTGAACATTCGCTGTGATAATGTCATATAAAACCAACATAAAATGACGAAACGCCAAGCCGGGCTTTATAATTAATGGCTGCTTGGTTCTAAATGGACTGGTCACCAACGGAATTACTATGGCTAAGATAACAGCCAATAAGATATGCCCGGGCGATGCAGTATTGTTTAACAATAGCCATACAAAGAATAATAAAAAGCTCAATAAAGGAGCAGGTAACCATTTAAATCGTGTTTCTAATCGCATTACTGGCCTCCTGAAAGAATGACGTTAATATTATGATTAAAGTCATGTAACTGAGTAGCTGCACCAATTGCATACTCACTTAATGGCCCTGCAAAAATGCTCATTAAGGGGCCACCCGAAAGAAGAAAAATCAATGCGACTAACTGCACTGGGTGAACACGCTCTTGCACTGCACTTTCTATTTCTTGACTTTGATGATGCCAAAAAACAGTACTACCCGCTTTAGAAACACCCACTAATATTGCTAAACTTGCGAGTAAATACAAAGGCCAAAATACAACAGTATATTCAGCATTTAATGTTGCTTTAAGCAGCCATACTTTACCAATGAATCCAGACAAGGGCGGCATACCTATAACCGCAACAGCCGCAATCAAAAAGCAAGCACCAAGTAATCTAGGCTGAGCGACGGGAGGACCTGCAATAATTCGGTCAGCGACGTTACCACGTTGACGGCCAATCAAGTCAGCTAGAATGAATAGAGCTGCTGTAACCAACGTTGAATGCACTAAATAATAAATAGCTGCAGAACTGGCTTCAATAGTCTGAACTGCTACTAGCGCCACTAAAGTACCTACAGATACAATGACCAAATTAGCCGTTAATTTTCTTAAGTCTTTACTGGCTAAAACTCCCATTGCGCCCATTGCAATAGTGGCAAGTGCTAACCACCACAGCCAACTTTGCGCCATATGACTCAACTCACCCGCTTCATCGCCAAAAATTAGGGTATAAACACGCATCATTGAATAAACACCAACTTTGGTCATGATCGCAAAGAGTGCCGCCACAACAGGCATGGCGGTAGCATAGGTATTTGGTAGCCATAAATGTAGGGGTAACAAAGCGCCTTTCAAAGCGAATACCACAAGTAACAACAGCCCTCCTATTTTAGCGAGGTAGACGTCATCACCTTGTAAAAGTGCCACTTTCTGGGCCATATCAGCCATATTAAGTGTACCTAACACACCGTATAGAATACCTAAAGCGATCAAAAATATCGCTGAACCAACAAGATTTAAAATCACATAATGCAATGCTGCACGCGTATTTTTTTTATCTCCTCCGTGCATTAATAATGAATAAGAGGCAATAAGTAACACTTCAAAAAATACAAATAGATTAAAAGCGTCACCTGTTAAAAATGCGCCATTTACGCCTAGAATTAGAAAGTGTACAAGTGGATGAAAGAAGCTGCCTTTTTCATCATCACCCGCACTTGAATATAAAACGCAAACGAGGCCTAAGAATGTAGTTAAACAAACCAGCAAGGTTGATAAAGGGTCAGCGACTAAAACAATACCAAAAGGCGCGTTCCAATCACCAACGGCGTAAACTTGAGTACCTTCGGCTTGTACTTTTAGTAATAAAGCCAATGACGCTAAAAATGTGACTGCACTTAATACTGCAGAAGTAATTCTTCTATTCGTTTTATTTTCCCCAAAAGGCGAGATTAATAAAATAACGCCTGCCAACATTGGTAATAAAATAGGTAAAAATGTCAAATGCTGGATCATACTTCGACCTTTGTATTTTTATCATTTGATTGATTAGGCAACTTACCATCGACATGATCACTGCCTAAATCAGTTTTCCCTCTGATAGCTAAAATAACAACAAAGGCTGTCATCGCAAATCCGATAACAATGGCGGTTAGCACCAAAGCCTGTGGCAGTGGATCAGCATATTCTGAACTGTATCCAAGTACCGCTGCTTTGTTGAGGCTAAGCCTTCCAGAAGAGAATAGGAATAAATTAACCGCATAAGAAAACATCGTTAACCCCAATACAACGGGGAAAGTTCTAGCACGTAATACTAGAAATACACCACATGACACCAAAAGCCCAACGCAGGATGCGTAAAGTAATTCCATTAAATATTTACCTCTTCTTTAGGCTCATTAGCAGTTAACTGACCAAGACTCGCCAAAATCATTAATGTCGCACCAACGACTGTAATATAGACTCCTACATCAAATACTAAAGCACTGGCGAGTTCAATTTCACCAATAAAAGGTATATCGAAGTAATCAAACCAAGTGGTCATGAAAGGCTTTCCAAAGAACCAACTACCAACCCCTGTAAATAAAGCAATTGCGATACCTGATGCAATGATTTTGCGATAATTAATGGTTAAGCGCTCTGAAATCCAATTTGAACCATGCGCTATATATTGCAAAATGAAGGCTACAGCGGTCACTAAACCTGCTATAAATCCACCACCGGGAAGATTATGCCCACGCAAGAAAATATAAAATGAGACCATTAATGCCAACGGCAGTAATGACTGAGAAATACTGGCTAACAAAATAGGGTAGCGTTCTTTTGCCCATGGCCGACCGTCACTATCACTATCAGAAATAGATAAGGGTAAGTTAACCAACAGCTTATAAATACCTAACGCTGCGATACCCAACACACAAATCTCACCTAACGTATCAAAGCCACGAAAATCAACCAAAATAACATTAACGACGTTAGTTCCACCTCCGCCTGTTTTAGCATTAGCTAAGAAAAAATCTGAAATAGACTCAAGTGGACGGGTAATTAATGCATAACAAATACTCGCAATAACAATACCTAATCCTGCTGAAATTCCTAAATCGCGCAGCACATGCACAGAACTCGATTCTCTTGGTGATTGTTGTGGTAAGAAAAATAATGCAAGCATAAGTAAAATGATCGTCACTACTTCAACAGTTAATTGAGTCAAGGCTAAGTCTGGTGCTGAAAAGTGGGTAAAAGCGACTGACACCATTAACCCTACGACTGATAACATCAGGAGAGATACCACTCTTGTGCGATACCAAATCACGGTACTAATTGCACCAATCATTAATAACGCTGCCCCCATCGCATTATGAGCATCGATGGGTGTGAGTTGTTTTTCCCCGCCTAAATGGTTCATTTCAAATAATGGCCAACCCGCAAAAAGTAACACAACTAAAAACATCAACACTAAATAGCGTTGTAAGGAACCATTTTCTATCGCACTTATTTTACGCTGAGACCATTTCGTCATCGTATAAAGAGTATTATCAAAGGCTTCTTTAGCGTTCAAAGACGGAAGTGAAGCTTGGAATTTATAAAGATGATGACGCTGTGTATAAAGTAATAAACCACCACACACCGCTATTGCACTCATTAATAGTGGTAGATTAAAACCATGCCATAAGGCCACTTTAAATTCAGGAACATATCCGCCGAGTACAGCAAGCGATGCCGCTTTTAAAATATCGTCAATAACAAAATTTGGAAATATCCCAACAACTAGACATAAAGCAACAAGTATCTCAATTGGCACTCGCATGTAACGAGGTGGCTCACTGGGTTGCTTAGGTAAATCAACCGGTTCGCCATTAAAGAAAACATCATGAATAAATCGAGCGGAATAAGCTACCGCTAAAGCGCCTGCAATTGTTGCTAGTAAAGGAACAAGCCAAGACATAGAGCCAAGAAGTTGTTGATGAAGTGTTTCAGCAAAAAACATCTCTTTAGACAAAAAGCCATTTAATAGTGGCACACCAGCCATTGCCGCTGCAGCAACCATTGCTAATGTAGCTGTATAAGGCATAAATCGCCACATACCGTTAAGTTTTCGCATATCACGGGTGCCTGTTTCATGATCAATAATACCCGTAGCCATAAATAAAGAGGCTTTAAATGTTGCATGATTAATTATATGAAAAATGGCAGCTACTGCCGCAAGCTTTGTATCCAAACCAAATAAGAGGGTGATCAAACCTAAATGACTGATGGTTGAATAAGCTAAAAGCCCTTTTAGATCATGTTTAAATAATGCGACGTAAGCGCCAAATAATAAGGTAGCTAAACCGGTTAAACTGACGATAACAAACCAAATATCAGTACCCGCTAAAGCAGGATAAAAACGTGCGAGTAAAAAGATACCAGCCTTAACCATTGTAGCCGAGTGCAAATAAGCACTTACCGGCGTTGGCGCGGCCATCGCGTGAGGTAGCCAAAAATGAAAAGGAAATTGTGCTGATTTTGTGAAAGCACCAAGTAAGACTAAAATTAATGTGACTTCGTACCAATCGTGCGCTTGAATAATATCTTTGCTTGCAAGAATAATATCTAAACTATAACTGCCAACAATATTTCCTAATAAAAGCAGACCCGCAAGTAGCGCTAAACCACCGCCACCTGTAACGGTTAAGGCCATTATTGCGCCTTTGCGTGCTGCGGGTTTATACCACCAATAGCTAATTAATAAAAACGAACTAATACTGGTAAGCTCCCAAAAAAACCAGAGCTGGATGACGTTATTTGACATGACAATACCCAGCATCGCGGTCATAAATAGCATCAAATAAGCATAAAGCTTAGGCATAGAGTCATTACTACTAAGATAATAGCGGGCATAAAAAATAACTAATATACCAATCCCTAAAATCATAAAAACAAACAACAGTGCTAAGCCATCTAAACGAAAGGCGATATCTATACCAAGTAAAGGGATCCAAGAAATTGTTTCACGAACAACTTCACCAGATAATACAGCTGGCGCTAAGTTAATCGTCATTATTAGTGCGATAACAGGCATTAACAAAGTCAATCCTGTTGATTGATTACGCGTTAATTTACCAGTTCTTGAGGAAATAATACTGCCGAGTAAGGATAACAAGGGTATCCAAAGCAAAATCATAGCGTTAACCTTTTTATTTTTATAACAAGAAGTAATGACATATAAAGAGATAGAGACATACAGATGCAGACATAATATGTCGTAAAGCCAACTTTAACAATAGTATGTCCGCATAAAATTTTAATTCAAAACAGCAAATATGCCGTTAATTTTTTAAGGATATATAAATCATGTGATAAATATTCGGAAAAACACTGTTTTTTCGACAATTATTTGATTATTTAGATAATACATTGGTTAATAAAGCAATAGTCGGTATAATTAAGAAAAATTTTATAGACAGAAGACTTAACGATAATGAAAAAATTAGATGATATAGATTTACGCATTTTAACCATATTATATCGGGATGCTGATATCACTAATAAAGAGTTAGCTTCGCAGATAGGTGTTGCACCTTCAACGTGTCTTGAGCGCGTAAAGCGCATGAAAAATAAGAATATAATCAACGGTGCATACATTGAAATTAATTTTAAAAGTTTAGGTGGCAATATAGAGGCGATTGCCGCTATTCGCTTACAACCGTATTCAGAAGATATCGTTAATAATCTTCGCAATGATTTACTTAAGCTACCTGAAATTGTTAGTTTGTACCATATGGGTGGTAGCTACGATTATTTTATTCATATGTCGGTAAAAGACAGCGAACATTTAAGGCAATTTGTCTTCAATGCCATTACTTCACGTGATGAAGTAACAACGGTTGAAACATCATTAATCTTTGAACACAGCCGCAGTGGTGTATTGCCTAACTTTGACGAAATAACATAAATAGTTAACTACTTTTCAAAGTCTTTAGTTTCAAAATGCAAAGGTTTTATCGTGCCACAATTTAAAAACTTGAACAGTAGTTCACTTTCTTTTGGCACAGCTGATGAAGTACGAAAACGTGTTAGGCAACCGGCTTCTAGATCGACATGAAGTAAATGAGCGAAGCTTGGGTATTTTTGGATTCTGTGAATATAAATTTTATAGTTTTTCTTTAAATCTATCACATCGTACTCTTGTTCATTGCTCGAATCATTTATCTCGTCAAGATTACGGGCATATAACCTTTTAGCAAACGTTAGTGGTATGTTTTCATAAACTAACATCCCATCACGTGCAAAATGTCCCGCATACACATCAGCCATAATCACCATTTTCTCGTCTTGCATCAAACTCTGTAAGTTAAAACTCTCTGTTTTTATTGTGGTTAATCGTCCATCTCGCACTGTTTGTAATAAAGCTAAATCTTTATTTTCAATTTTATATAACAGTTGCACGTTACTCGGGGGAACGTATGTTGTCATCACTGAAGCATAAATAGTGGAATTTTGACTAACGAGTACCATGTTATGCTCACCCATATATGATCGTTCTTTAGGTGGTAACTCATTGACCTCTTCATAAGCAAGGCTGTTTGAATGTAAAATAATAAAGAAGGTGGCAAATAAAAAAAATTTCATCAAATAACTCATAAAGTATTATTAACGTTGTACCAATATATGAAATTGGTACAACCATTACGTTTAAGTATAAACCACCTGATAACAAAGAGGATAAGTATTTTAACCTTTAGCTATTCCTCAGTTCTTTAGATTTACTTAGATATAAAATTAGTTATGCTTTCTCTTTGTTGCTTTTGACTGAGTCTTTTTTTCAGGTCTACTTTGTTTATTATGCTTATAACGTGTGTTGTTACTTTTATTCCTCTTTGATGAACTCTTCGCTTTATATACAGGTTTATCACTGGTTGTATTTATACGTTGTTTATACGTTTCTGACGCCAACTTTTGTGATGTAAACTTTTTAGGTTTCTCGCTAGACGCATAGCGTTTAGGAACAGGCTTTGTTACTTTTTCACTTGTTTTTCGGGTATGGCCCAAATGTTTTTTATTCGTTTTTTTATTCACTACTGATGCTGTTTTATGAGTATGTCGTTTAATCTTATGTTGCACTACCTGATGCTTTTTATGGCTAGATTCACGAACTTTGATTCTTTTATTTTGATACTTCGAGCTGGTATATCTATTTCGGTAAGCGACGCCTTTTCTATGTGCAGGCTTATGTGCCCAACGCTTAGCATACCCCCCATTAGCAATGAGTCGACGAGGACGCTGTTCATAGTAACGATGTTTAGAATGATGAGAATTTATGACAACCACATGACGGTTGTGCCAATGAAAAGCACTGAAAAAATAATTAAACGATATATGAACACCAGAATGAAAATAGAAAGGGTTGTAACGGCTGACATAAACACTGTGATGTGGCCTCCAGTAGACCGGCGGATAAGATACAGAACGCCAAGTACCATAAACCATTCGCGTGTCATAATAAGGAACATAAATAATGTCCTTTTCTCTGGGCTCTATAACAATATCACTGTCTTCATAACTAACATCCATGTTGTCCATTTTCCCAAGATTACCAGCTAGTTCAGCCTGCTTTCTTAGTACCTGAATACTTTCAAGTAGCCTAGATTCATCTTGTAAAAAAGCATCGCCGAGCTGCTGAGTCCATGTTAAATCTTCACTTAATCGACTAAGGATACGCTTGAAAGGCACCAAAGCTTTAACACTGGCGTCCCAATCGTAATCTTTCACCGATTCTGCGGCTTGTTCAGCATTTAACACATCATTTTTTATTAACCAACGATGGGCTTCTACTATTTCAATAGGATACGTAGAAGCAATTAAAACATGCGTTAACAAGCTGTCTGGATACAATGCAATAGGGGCTAACATTTGGGCTAATTCAGCTTCACTAAATGACTTTTCTTGTTGCTGTATTTGCTCTTGCTGGTTTGACTGAGCAAACGTTTGTTCCGCCAATAAATTGAAACTGGCTAATGAACTGGTTGCAACGCTTAATAAAAATATGATGTTTTTCATCATGGCAATCCTTATGACTAATTCTAGAAAATAAGGATAACAACACTAAACTGAACGTAAGCTGAATAGTTAAATGAAACTAATTTTCAGGGAAAATTGCCGAAGCGTTAATGAAAAGTATCAAAGGTTATAGTAAAAGCAGCGCCAGAAAGCGTTGCTGAGTTTGATATATGCAGTTCGCCTTGATAACTACTGACTAAATCGTTAACAATGGCTAAGCCTATGCCATGGCCGGCTTGGTAAGTATCAGCTCTTCCGCCACGAGATAAAATCATATCCCGTTGGGAGCCTTCAATACCATTGCCGTCATCAGCTATTTCAAGGATTAATTTCCCTTCAGCAATGATTACCTTTATAGCAACATTTTTTTTAGCTGCTTTACAGGCATTATCTAAAACATTACCTAAGATCTCCATTAAGTCTGCTTCATCGCCTTTGAATATCGCTTTTTGATCAACATCAACAGCAAAAAATAACGCTTTATCTCTATAAATTTTGGTTAACGTTGATATTAACTTATCAACAACCTGAGCGACTTCAACACCTAAGTGCCATGAAGATTGCCCTGCACTTTGGGCTCTTTTAAGCTGATGTTCGATTATTCGATTTATTAACTGCAATTGTTCACTCGAACTCGCAGAAATATCAGACTGACTTTGAATAACAGCCAATGGATTTTTCAAGCTATGTGCTAAATCTGACAAAGCATTTCGATAACGTTTACGTTGGTTTTCTTCTGTTACCAATAGTGAATTCAATTGTTGAGTTACCAGCTTTAATTCAATCGGATATTGTGCATCTAAGGTTTTCTTTTGCCCTTTTTCTATATGCTCAAGCTCTTTTGATAACAAAGTGAGCGGCTTTAATGTCCATAACAACCATAGAATTTGTACAACGATAAACACCACCATTAATGCTAATAACCATGTCCACAATTTCTGTTTGAAATCGTTGAGAGCAATCAGAAAGGCTTGCTGGTCTTTAATAAGGTGGAGCGTTATATCAAAGGCCTGACCGTTATCAGAAAAACTTGCGCTAAAGCTATAAAGTACATGAGTACTTCCCGACAAGCTTATCTTTGAAAGCAGTGTTTGCCCAACATCAGGCGACGGAAATTCAGAAGGAAGAGATAGAGTTAACAACGAGAGTGACTGCCATAATGGTTTACTTTGTGACTTACTGAACTTTTTATTATTAGGTCGTGTTGTTATTAATGCATATAAGCCTGATTTACTAATATTAAATTGATTTTCTAACAAAAGCTCAGGCATCAACAATTGTTTATCTTCAACTTCTGCCACGGTAAAAATTGAATAACTATAGGCTTTTAGCTCATTTTTCATGGCTAAATTTAACTGTTGTTCAAAAGCTTGAGTTAAGGTTAATCCAATAATAGGCAGCATAACGACTGTCATCACTAAAGTACTTAATAATAATCGAACCTTTAAAGAATTCATTCGTTATGTATGCTCATGTGACATCAAGATAACCGCTTTAACTTATAGCCATGACCACGAAGTGTTTCGATAAAACCATAATCATTATTGGGATCAAGTTTTTTCCTTAATCGCCTTATGAACACTTCAATAACATTTGAGTCAAGGTCAAAGCCTTGATCATAAATATGCTCTGTCAGCATAGCCTTTGAGGTAACTTCATCAAGGTGAAGCATCATATATTCCAGTAGCTTGTATTCTGAACTACTTAACTTTATTACTTTATTACTGACTTCCACTTGAAGGCTTTTGGTATTCATACTTAACGGCCCATTCTTTATTAAGGGGCTAGCTTGTCCAGCTGAACGCCTGATCAGTGCATTTAAGCGTGCAAGTAATTCTTCTGGCTGAAAAGGTTTTGTTAAATAATCATCAGCCCCAGCATCTAAGCCTGCGACTTTGTCTTGCCAACTATCTCGTGCAGTTAAGACAAGTATCGGAAAATCGATGTTCTTTTCTCGCAGTGACCTAATAACGGTGATGCCGTCAATTATGGGTAAACCTACATCAATAATCGCAGCATCATATGGATATTCTTGTCCTTGAAATAAACCTGTTTCACCATCACTCGCTAAGTCGACTAAATAATGAGCAGCGAGAAGGTGGTTATGTAAATTTTTCTGTAAGGCTATATCATCTTCTATAAACAACAAACGCATAATAATTAACCTTCTTTAATTTTGCCTGTTTTGGCATCTACATAAACAGAAACAATTTGACCATTGGTTTTAATTAACTTTACGCGATAACCCGACTTTTTCTTCTGAACTTTAAGCACTTTCCCACCGAAACGGCCTTTGGCTACTTTAGCGGCTTGTTTACTACTTTTGATTCTGAACTCTGCATTAGATTTCTTCTTATGTTCACTCGAACTTGCTCCAGATACAAAGCCGCCTTGAGCGTTAGCATCAACAGAAAGTGTAACAAGAAAAAGAAAAATCAAAGGTAAAGCAAATTTCATTGTTATTCCATATACGAAATTAAAGATGTTAATGACCATAGCTTATTGAAAATAATACCTCTTAGCAACTGAATGTTAGCTGAACGTTTTGAAGATAAAAATAAAGTGTTCAGCTTACATTCATCTTGACTGCGCTTTAATAGCATCACTAAATTAAACCAGCGGGATATATTATGTTAATACAGAGCAATGCCACTAAAACAGTTAATTCACATTCAATTAGAAAATTATTCATGCTGATGGCCTTTAGCTTATTTTCGTCTACTCAAGTAACAGCGAGTGAGTTAAACACCACTCAATATAGCGTTTCACAAGGTGTACTTAAAAAAAGCATCAATCAACAGCAAAGACAATTGATTATTGAGGAAAACAAACGTGCAGAAATCCCTGATCAATTAAATGGAAAAGCCACGTCAAAAACAAGAGCTACTTTAGCTAACGCATCAAATAAGGTAGTTCTAAATGCTAATCGTAGTAATACTTCTCAAAAATCACAGAGTAATTATTATGCTGACTTTACTATTTATTCAGCAGTTAGTTTTTTACACGATGATTATGACGGTGATGGTTTCTATCAAACATTCAGTGTGACTTTTGATGCCGATATTTACAGTTATACAAATAATCCAATGGGTGAAGTTTATGCTTTACTCTACCTCAGTAAAAATGGCGGTCCATGGACGCACTACTTCACCACAGATACGTTTATCATTGAAGGTGAATCAGACCTAGACGAATATGAGGTAATTTCAACGTTTATGTCTGGGTATGCAACGGATCATTATGATGTGTTAATTGATTTATACCAAGTAGGCTATACCGATGTTGTTGCGAGTTTAAGTTCAAATGACACTGATGCTTTATATGCTTTACCGATAGAAAGTGCTGAGTACGATAAGCATTATGTAGAGGAAGTTGAGATTAATGGTGGGAGTATGTTCGGGTTAATATTACCATTATTAATAGTTTTATTAACCCGTAAACGAAACGAGTATTAATTAATCTTCAGAAACAAAAAAGCCACAAAATATTTTGTGGCTTTATCTAATTATTTATAGGATGGACATAAGCTTATTTCATATCCACATTAAACGAAATTACCGCTATAGCTCATATAAAGCTAACTTTTCAAATCATCAAAGAAATTTTTAACACCATCAAAAAAACCTGTTTCTTTAGGGCTATGCTTTATTGTGCTTTTGCCCATTTTCTCACCTAACTGGCGAAGTAAATCAGCTTGATCGCCAGATAAGTTAACCGGTGTTTCTAGTACAACTTTGCACATTAAGTCACCCGTTGAATGACTACGAACTGATTTAACACCTTTGCCACGTAAACGGAACATTTTACCCGTTTGCGTTTCTTTAGGTATTTTAAGCTTAACTTTCCCTTCAAGTGTGGGTACTTCTATTTCGCCACCTAATGCTGCAGTGGTAAAGCTGATAGGTACTTCACAATAAAGGTTGTTTTCGTCACGAACAAATATTTTGTGGTCACGAACATTAGCTTGTACATACAAATCACCCGCTGGTGCGCCATGCTCTCCGGCTTCACCTTCGCCTGACAAGCGAATTCTGTCACCAGTATCCACACCTGGTGGAATTTTCACTGAAAGCGTCTTCGTTTTTTCTACACGCCCTTGACCGCGACAAGCAGTACAAGGTGTCGCAATGACTTTACCTTTACCACTACACGTAGGACAAGTTTGCTGAACAGCAAATAAGCCTTGACGCATTTGTACTTGGCCATGGCCATGACACGTTGAACAAGTTTTTGCGCTTGTGCCTTTTTTAGCGCCAGAGCCATCACAGGGATCACAACTCACATAAGTCGGTACTTTAATTTCTAATGTTTTACCTCTAACGGCATCTTCAAGACTTAAATCTAGATTGTATCGAAGATCTGATCCGCGTTGCTGACGCTGCTGACGTCCGCCGCCACCTCGACCACCACCAAAAATATCACCAAAAATATCACCAAAGTCTTGACCACCGCCAAAACCACCGCCAAAACCGCCACCGCCACCATTACCACCTTGTTCAAAGGCAGCATGACCATACTGGTCAAAAGCAGCACGTTTTTGATCGTCATTTAGAATTTCATAAGCTTCTTTAACTTCTTTAAATTGCTCTTCTTTGTCTTTATCACCAGCATTACGGTCAGGATGAAGTTTCATCGCTAAACGTTTGTAGGCTTTTTTAATATCACGCTCAGAAGCATCTTTTGATACTCCTAGCACTTCATAGTAATCGCGTTTTGACATAGTGACTTCTTTTAACTGGTGTTTAAATTTTACGGTAATAATTTAGTAAAATGACATTATAAATAGTTAGCTATTTTCAATGGCATTTTATGATGTTTTTTAACGTAAGAAGCGCTGGTGTTTAAACCAGCGCTTATAGTGTCGTACGTTAAGTTAACTAAAGACTATTTGTCTTCTTTAACTTCTTCAAATTCAGCATCAACAACATCGTCAGCTGGCGCAGCGCCGTCTGATTCTGGTGCGCCACCTTCTGGTGCACTAGCTTGAGCTTTAGCTTGAGCAATTTCCATTAACTTAGCAGAAGCTTCAACAACAGCTGCTGATTTAGCGTCAATGGCTTCTTTATCATCGCCTTTAAGTGATGCTTCAAGTTCAGTTAATGCCGCTTCAAGCTTTTCTTTATCTTCACCAGCAAAATCTTCACCTGCTTCTTCAATTTGCTTGCGAGTTGCGTGGATCATACCGTCAGCTTGGTTACGTGCTTGCACTAATTCTTCAAATTTAGCATCTTCATCAGCGTTAGCCTCTGCGTCACGAACCATTTGCTCTACTTCTTCGTCAGATAAACCAGAAGAGGCTTTAATCGTAATTTTCTGCTCTTTACCTGTGTTCTTATCTTTAGCCGTAACATGTAAAATACCATCAGCATCGATATCGAAAGTAACTTCGATTTGTGGCGTACCACGTGGCGCTGCGTCGATACCTTCAAGGTTAAACTGACCTAAAGATTTGTTTGCTGAAGCTTGCTTACGCTCACCTTGACAAACATGAACAGTAACGGCTGCTTGATTATCATCAGCTGTTGAAAATGTTTGTGATTGCTTAGTAGGGATAGTTGTATTTTTATCGATAACTTTCGTCATCACACCACCCATAGTTTCGATACCTAGAGATAATGGCGTAACGTCTAATAAAAGAACATCAGTCACATCACCAGAAAGAACACCTGCTTGAATTGCTGCGCCTGCGGCAACTGCTTCATCAGGGTTAACGTCTTTACGTGGCTCTTTACCGAAGAAATCCGTTACCGCTTTTTGTACCATTGGCATACGTGATTGACCACCAACTAAGATAACATCATTGATGTCACTTACTGATAAATCTGCATCTTTTAGTGCTTGCTTAAGCGGCTCTAAAGTTGCTTTAACCATATCTTCAACTAAAGACTCTAATTTAGCACGCGTAACTTTAATGTTCATGTGCTTAGGGCCTGAACCATCAGCAGTGATGTAAGGTAAGTTAACATCAGTTTGTTGTGCTGAAGAAAGCTCACATTTTGCTTTTTCTGCTGCTTCTTTCAAACGTTGCATAGCCAATGGATCAGAGGTTAAATCCATGCCTTGGTCTTTTTTGAATTCCGCTACTAAATAGTTGATTAAACGGTTATCAAAATCTTCACCACCTAAGTGGGTGTCGCCATTAGTCGCTAATACTTCAAACGTGTGCTCGCCTTCAACTTCATCAATTTCAATAATTGAGATATCGAATGTACCACCACCTAAATCGTAAACAGCAACAACTTTATCGCCTTCTTGCTTGTCCATGCCGTAAGCAAGCGCAGCAGCAGTAGGTTCATTGATAATACGTTTAACTTCAAGACCAGCAATACGACCAGCATCTTTAGTTGCTTGACGCTGTGAATCGTTAAAGTAAGCAGGAACAGTAATTACTGCTTCTGTAACTGTTTCGCCTAAGTAATCTTCAGCTGTTTTTTTCATTTTTGCTAACACTTCAGCAGAAACTTGTGGTGGCGCTACGTTTTTATCACGGGTTGTAACCCAAGCATCACCGTTATCAGCTTTAACAATACCAAATGGCATTATTTTAATATCACGTTGAACTTCTTCGTCTTCAAAACGACGACCGATTAAACGCTTAATCGCATATAATGTGTTCGTTGGGTTTGTAACTGACTGACGCTTAGCAGGTTGACCTACTAAAGTTTCGCCTTCTGCTGTGTAAGCAATGATTGAAGGCGTTGTACGATCGCCTTCTGCATTTTCAATTACACGTGCTTTGCCGCCATCTAGTACAGCAACACAAGAGTTTGTTGTCCCTAGGTCAATACCGATTATTTTGCCCATCTTGAGGATCTCCGAATACTAATTAAAATAAAATTTACTAAATATATTTTTAATAAATCTGTTGATGAAACAAATAGTGGGGGCAGGAAAATTCTTTTCAACTATTTATAAAAAAAAAAGTAAATAAATTTAACTTTTTTCCTATATTAGGTGGTTTACATCAATTAACTTTCAAACAAGTCAATAAAAAAAGTTTTCATCCCCCTAAAACAAAAAAGCGGCAAGAAGTTTTGAATAAACTTCTTACCGCTTTCATTAATCTTATTTTTTATGCCGTAGTGTCAACTGCAGGAGCTGCTTTAGAAACCATAACCATAGCAGGGCGAATTAAACGACCGTTTAATTCATAGCCTTTTTGCATAACCGCAATAACGGTATTAGGGGCAACACCTTCAACAACTTGCATTGACATTGCTTGATGAAATTCAGGATTAAATGGTTGGTCTTGAGGATCAACCCCCTTAACACCAAACTTTTCTAATGAAGCAATCAAACCTTGTAATGTTAATTCAAGACCTTCAACAATGCCTTTATTGCTTTCATCTTCTTTATCAACATTCTGTAAAGCGCGTTCTAAATTATCCACTGAAACTAACATCTCAGTCGCGAATTTCTCTAATGCAAATTTACGAGCTTTATCTACATCTTGTGCACTACGGCGGCGAATATTATCAACTTCAGCTTTAGCTCGAACAACAGAATCTTTTTGATCTGACACTGTTGTTTGAGCGGCAGATAGTGCTAATTCAAGTTCGTTAATTTTTTCCTGTTCTAAACTAATATTAGAGGCTGCAGCATTAAGTTGAACTTCAACTTGTTCTTCAGCTTGGTCAATAATTTCTTGTGCCATCGTTTCTTCAGGTGTTGAAGCTTCTGTCGATGCTTCAGGTGTATTTTTATTTTCGGTTGACTCATTAGTCATGAAAAGCTCCAAAATGAACTAATAATATAGTTAATAATATAAAGGGTTATATATCTGATAACGCTAATTATGGGGATTTGTTGCCACGTTTCAAGGATAAAAGTAAATGATTTATAAAAAAGTCAACTTTACAACACATTAAAATACAGCGAAACTGTTTCTAACCCTAAGATCCATAGAATTTTCAGTACGAATATGAGCAGAATTTATAACACAATCGGTTTGATAGGCAAACCAAACCACGAAGGCGCCAGTGCAACAATAACAGCGCTATATCAACTTCTTACAGATCAACATTACAAAGTGTTGATTGAAACCTCGGTAGCGCCTTCAATTAATATAGATAAACTTGCTATTAACACCTTAATTGAAATTGGTGAACAAGCAGATCTGGCTATTGTCGTTGGTGGTGACGGTTATATGCTAGGGGCTGCTCGCGTTTTGTCGTGTTTTGATATAGGCGTTATTGGCGTAAACAGAGGTAATTTAGGCTTTCTAACTGATTTATCGCCAGATGAATTAATCGAACCTCTCGAAGATATATTAAACGGAAAATCGCGTGCTGAGCAACGTTTTGTGATAGAAGCCGAAGTTTATCGACATGGTAAATTAAAAAGCTCAAACAGTGCGGTAAATGAAGCAGTGCTTCATGCTGGAAAAGTAGCCAGCATGATTGAATTTGAAGTCTACATTGATGGGAGTTTCATGTTTAGTCAGCGTTCTGACGGATTAATTGTATCAACACCTACAGGTTCTACCGCCTATTCTATGTCCGCGGGAGGCCCTATTCTAACACCCAATTTAAATGCATTGTCATTAGTGCCCATGTTCCCTCATACGTTAACGAGCCGACCTATAGTAGTCGACGGTAACAGTGAAATAAAGTTAGTACTCGCCAATGAAAATTATGAAAACTTGCAAGTAAGTTGTGATGGTCATGTAATTTTAGCCGTTATGCCCGGCGATGAAGTTATCATCAGGAAGAGTCAGTATACCCTTCGATTAATTCATCCCTTAGACCATGACTACTTTAATGTACTGCGAAGTAAATTAAGTTGGGGTAATAAGCTTTATTAATTTCTAATATATTCAACCTGTTGAATTTTTATCCTATATTATACTTGCACAAAACCAGATTACTGTATAAATTAACAGTTATATATTTATACAGCAATTTGGCTTATCAATGCTCTTACAACTTAACATTCAAAATTTCGCGATCGTCCGGTCATTAGATATAGATTGGCGTAAAGGCATGACTACCATCACGGGAGAAACAGGTGCAGGTAAGTCAATTGCTATTGATGCATTAGGGTTATGTTTAGGAGATAGAGCGCTGACTAACGTTGTTAGACCAAATTGTAAAAAAGCCGAATTAGCGGCTACTTTTGATATTAGTCAAAATATATCCGCACAAAAATGGCTCAAAAAAAATGACCTTTCACTCCATGATGAGTGCGATAAAGAGCAAGACTTTGAATGCATTTTACGCCGTGTAATATCTGCCGAAGGCCGTTCAAAATCCTATATTAATGGAAGCCAAGTCCCTCTTGCACAACTCAAAGATATTGCACAATTTTTAATAAACATTCATGGTCAGCATGATCATCAACTTATTGTAAAAGCGACACAACAAAGAAAAATATTAGATGAATATTCAGATCACCAACATTTACTAGACGACGTTCAATATTATTACCAACAGTGGAGAAACCTAAAAACAGAATTAAAAAAATTACAAGAAAGTAAAGATCAACGAGAAGCTAAACTTCAACTATTACAATATCAAGTAAATGAATTAGACGAGTTTTCATTACAAATGGGAGAATTTGAAACCCTTGAAAGTGATTACAAACGTCATAGTAACGGACAATCGTTATTAAATGGAACATTACAAGCATTACAAACTTTATCTGAAAATGAAAACTTCAATATCACGGACAGTCTCAGAAATAATTGTGAACAATTAAATAACTTAGTGTGTATGGATCCAAACCTAACGGATATTGCTAAAACGTTAGGTGAAGCGCTTATTCAAATTGAAGATGCAAATGATGAGCTAAAGCATTACTACGAAAGACTTGAACTTGACCCAGAAGCCTATCAAATGATTGAAGATAGGTACTCATTGGCGATACAACTCGCTAAAAAGCATCAAGTTTCCCCTGAAAACCTACCTACAGTTCATTTAGAAATTAAACAAGCATTGAACTTAATAAATTCAGACGGTTCTAGATTAAACTCAATGTACGTGGATATTGAAAAAGCTAAAATGCATTATCTGCAAACCGCTAAAGCGTTATCTACATCCAGAGTTAAATCAGCTAAAAAATTGAGTAAGAAAATTACTCTTAGCATGAAAGAACTCAATATGGATCACGGTATTTTTGAAGTATCGGTCAATCAAGTGGAAGTAGAAACATTATCTCCGTTAGGTTCTGATGAAATAAATTTTTTAATTAGCCTTAATCCTGGGCAACAATTAGAAGCTATGAATAAAGTCGCATCTGGTGGGGAATTATCACGTATTAGTTTAGCAATGCAGGTTATATTGGCAGACAAGATAATTACACCCACACTCATATTTGATGAAGTCGATGTAGGAATAAGCGGGCCAACTGCTGCAATGGTCGGCAGTAAACTCCAAGAGTTAGCAAAAAATACACAAGTAATATGTGTAACACATTTACCTCAAGTTGCCAGCAAAGGACATCAACAGTTATTTGTCAGTAAATTAACAGACGGTGAATTTACCGAAACAAAAGTTACGGAACTAAGTGAGAATGGCAGGGTCCAAGAAATTGCTCGCTTATTAGCGGGAAATAAAATTACTGATAATAGCTTAGCGAATGCCCAGGAGTTACTTGCAGGTTAAAATAAATTGAAAATAGTTTTGTATCTGTCTTCATGCTTAGTTATTATCCACGTTCGAACTTATTAGGATAAATCAAAAAATCATGTTGTTTCGTATTATAGCTATTACTATTGCCCTATCTCTTTCTGCCTGCTCAAGTTGGGTTTTTCGTATTGATATTCCTCAAGGGAACTTTTTAGAACAAAAAGACATCGACAAACTTCAAATAGGCATGAATAAAGAACAAGTAAAATTTGTACTTGGCAGCCCTGTTATTCAAGATGCTTTTAACAACGATACTTGGCATTATGTTTATTCATTAAAATCAGGTCGAAGTGAAGATTTGAATGTGCAGAAAAAATTCATCCTACATTTTGCAGAGAACTTATTAAGCAGTGCAGAAGGTGACTTTGTCTTAGGTGAACAGTTTTATGTACCTATGGTTAATTAATCATAAAAATCAATCACCGATAAATTAAAAAACGGCTTTTAAGCCGTTTTTTTAGAGCCTGTAACAGATTTTGTGTAACTGCCCGTTTTAAATAAAGTCCTTTAAGCG
>JASDWX010000064.1:16114-20435 GCA_041890515.1 Alteromonadaceae bacterium | reverse complement strand
AAAATTACTTAGGTTGGTTTAGATTTTTAGATACAAATGAAAATCCTAATAAAAATAACCTGTTCAAAGCTCAACAACACTTAGCGGGAACATAGCCATTGTTATTAGTTTATTTATGGCTTTAAGTGTGAATTTATTTTTACTATGATGTTAATTAACCTTATATATAGTGGGATTAGGGTTAGAAGCTGATATAAATCAAGGTATGTTAGTGACACAACTATATAATGTTAGGTGTTGATACTGACGTGTTTAACAGGGCTTTCAAACCTATGTTATTTCGATTGAATTGGTTGTTTATGATTTTCATTTATTTGTCCGTTAATGGGCAGGTGATCCTACCCTGATAAAACGGACAAATAACAGCTGGCTGTTGTTCGTGCCCCACACATATTAGCCAGTTATCATTTGCCGCTTAATGTGGCGTTATATTTTTCTAGAGTGCTGAGTTAACATCTATACTTTTATGTAATATTCGCACTATTAAGATTTGGTTAACTTTATGGTGTTTGTAATAAATTACATGGCTAGATTGAGAGTGTTTCTTTATACCTTTCTCTAATGTAATCAACGTTAACCCTAACTCTGTCTCATTAGCTAGAAATTGAAATGTACTGTCTAATACTTTTACGTAATCATTTCTGTGTGTTGACCCCCTAATTTAATTGGGTATATTAAGCAATATTAATTAAATCTGATTTTGCTTTTGTAGATAATAAAAATTCACTCATTAGTGGTTGTTTTTATCCAATTCAGTTAATAAATTTTCATAACTGTAATCAGCAATACCGCTTCGTTCAACTTGGATATGCATTTTACGTAAATTTAATGATTTTGCTTCCTGGTCTTCTAAAGCTCTTAAGCCAGCTATAACAATTTCACTTGCTGAACCTTAACGCCCAGTGTTGGATAGTTGGTTAATAAACTGATCGCCTAGTGTAACGCTAGTATTTTTAGCCATAATGCAGTCCTAGTTTGTACCAATATATATTCGATTATGGTATGAAAAATATGACAAGGCATAATACAGTTGGCTGTATCACTTCGTTCACAATTATAGCCAACCATTTTTACCCACTTATTGCGGCGTTATCGATAAAAATATAATCTAAATAAGCTAAACAGTGTCGAAGCCTAAGGTAGCTTTGTTAAGGTTTCTAGATATCAGCCACGCGTCAAAATTTATCAATAGCTAATGATCTAGCGGCTGATGTCAAAAAGGTATACAAAGTGGAAACCGCGGTAAGTTAACGCTGTACTATGGGTATTGCTTAAACTTTACATCAGAGTTTTATTTTAAACCAAAATACCGAGTATGTAACTTTTACTTTTTATTATTAATTGACTATTCGGTCAGGATTAATTAAGTTAATGTCGTGTAAAATTTATACTGGCTTAGTGTGAGGTTTATTCGGATATTATGGAGCATGGGAGATTATGGAAGATATAGGAGATGCCATCATTAAAAATAAAAAAAGTGAAATTAATCAATGAATTATAAAAATAATATTGCAACTTTATTACTCTATGCTGTTAGTCATTATGCTGTTGCAAATGTGACCAATGGTAGTTTTGAAACATGGTCCGCGGGTGCACCTACTGGATGGAGCACGATTGATTCCGGTATCAGCATAAACCAAAATACCAGTTTATTCCAAGAAGGGTCTAGTTCTGCAGCCATTACCGTTAACACAGGCACGCAAGGCTCTACTGATTTTAGACAAATGGTAAGTGTTGTTTCAGGACAGACTTATGATTTTTCAGTAGGGGTATATCATACCGAAGGCGGTGTTAAAGCCCGTTTATATATAGATGGTTATCAAGATTTTTCTAATGAAAGCCTCGTCAATCAATGGCAACAAGTGACACATAGTTATGTTGCCAGTTCAACAAAAGACATTTCAGTTGGGTTACGTTTTTATGACACTTCAGGGTTTGATGGCTCTGAAATCGTTTATGTTGACTATTTCCAACCAACCCAAGCAACAGGTGGTGGAACTGGCGGTACCAGTTGCAGTACGAATGATATTACTTTTAGTCTTACTACAGACAACTACGGCTATGAAACTAGCTGGACATTAAAAAATACAAGTAATGAAGAAGTTGCCAATGGTGGAAGTTATGCTAATTCCACAGATTATAACGAAAACTTCTGTTTAGATGATGGCGATTACACTTTTATTATTAATGACAGTTATGGTGATGGTATTTGTTGCACCTACGGTAATGGTTCTTATGCAATATCACTTGCTGGCACATCATTAATTTCAGGTGGCAGCTTTACTCGTAGTGAGAGTAAAACCTTCACTTTAGGTAATTCTGGCGGAGGAGGTGGAGGAAGTGGTTCAGGTACATATAACGGTACATATTACGATAATATTACCTCACTATCGGGTTATGCTTTAAAAACTGAATTACATAACTTGATCAATAATCATTCAGGTCAAGGATACTCGGCTTTATGGACATTCTATGAAAATCATTCTTTAGATGTATATTTTGAAAATGACGGTTCAATTCTTGATATATATTCTGAAAGTCCTACATCAAGTGACAGTAATAGTTTTACTAAAGTAAGCGATCAATGTGGTAATTATACAAGTGAAGGAGATTGTTATAATAGAGAACATTCTTTCCCTAAAAGCTGGTTTGGTGGCAAGATAGAGCCAATGAACTCTGATGTTCATCACATTTACGCCACCGATGGTTTTGTTAATTCAAAACGCAGTGCTTTTCCTTTTGGAGAGGTCGCAACGGCATCTTTTATGTCAACAAATAACAGTAAACTCGGCTCTGCAACGACAGCGTTAGGTTATAACGGTACTGTTTTTGAACCCATTGATGAATTTAAAGGTGATTTAGCCCGTGCCTATTTTTATATGGCGGCTCGTTATGAAAATGTGATCAGTAGCTGGCAGAAAAATTCAGTTTATGGTGATGCTATTTTAGATGGTAGTAGTGATCAAGTCTTTGAATTATGGCAATTAGAAATGCTTAAACGTTGGCATACCGATGATCCCGTTAGCCAAAAAGAAATAGATCGCAATGAAGCTGGATTTGGTCATCAAGGAAATCGTAATCCTTTTGTTGATCATCCTGAGTATGTTGACAATATTTGGGGGCAGTAATTAAGTCATCATTATTTTTCTAGGAATAATATAAGCTAAAAAGATTGAGGCATTTCATTTTAAAGATGAAATGCCTTCTTTATTTACCAATACCACAACCCTTAATAATAATCTGTGTTAATGTTTTGATACTTGCTTAAAATCATCTGTTCACTTAATATCATATAAAATATCATGGAAGGTTTTTTAAGTTATTGATAGTAAAGTTAAATATTTTATTTTTCTCATTGTTCAATAAGCGAAGCGAGAACGGTAAATTGCATTATATACAGAATGTTGACACTTTATTTTCTATGCTGTTAGTTATTATGCTGTTGCTAATGGAAGTTTTGAAACATGGTCAGCGGGTTCTCAACACGGCGGTGCACGATTAATTTAGCTAATAGTGTGAATCAAAATACTCGTTTATTCCAAGATGGCTCTACATATTTTAGTCAGGTGGTAAGTGTTGTTACAAGGAAACATACGACTTTTCAGCAGGGATACACCATACAAGGTTTTCTAATGAAAGTATTATCAATCAATTGATATCGAGAGGTCATTATGTGTAAGCTTTTTGTCCATGTCAGCAGTAATTTATGGCGTTGTAGAACCAAATCACTGCGAATTAATGGGCTTGTTACATCCATCCGTTTAGAAATGTTTTTTTGGGATATATTAGAAGAATTATCATTTCGTGACAAAATTACTGTTAATCAAATAATCACTAACCTGTATCTTGAATCACTTGACGCTGAACATGATATTGGCAACTTCACTGCTTTTTTAAGAGTATGTTGTTCTCGCTATTTGTCACTGGTGGCTGATGGCGCTATTTCTCGTGAAGTTGAATCGCCTTTATATGATGTCGATGCCGAACACATAATAGAACAAGAGGCGCTGCGCAATAAACAGCGTAAAGCACTTTTTAGCTCTGACAAACTTATCATTAATCAATTTCCTTCCTAGAACGATACATTAGAGCAAACTGCTTTACAGGGTAGGTATCAACAAATTAAATTCAGGTTTATGACTCCATTATTACGTTTGTAGTATTCACATATTACCTAAAACACTGTGGCTTATGTTTAAATAATGTATATATATTGTAATCAGCTTTTTCGCTGATTAGTTATTTAACAGTAAAATTATTTGGAGAAAAAAATGGCTAAAGTACTGATGATAACGGGCGATTTTGTGGAAGACTACGAAAA
>JASDWX010000064.1:0-16014 GCA_041890515.1 Alteromonadaceae bacterium | reverse complement strand
AATAGTAATAAACCCATCGCATCTATTTGCCATGGTCCACAATTACTGACTGCTGCCGGCGTAATAAAAGGTAAAAAAGTATCGGCTTATCCTGCTTGCCAGCCAGAAGTCGAAATGGCCGGTGGCGAATATATTGATTTACCTATGGATGGTGCAATTACAGATGGCCAGTTAGTCACTGCTCCAGCATGGCCTGCTCATCCTGCTATGTTGATGCAGTTTGTGGCACTATTTAAGACTTAATTGATATCGAGAGTTTATTATGTGTAAGCTTTTTGTTCATGCTAACAGTCATCTATGGGCCTGTAAAACCAAATCACTGCGAATTGAAGGGTTTGTTACATCCATTCGTTTAGAAGTGTTTTTTTGGGATATATTGGAAGAATTATCATTTCGTGATGATATTACAGTTAATCAAATAATCACTAAACTGTATCTTGAATCTACTGATGCTGAACATGATATTGGGAACTTTACCGCTTTTTTAAGAGTATGTTGTTCTCGTTATTTGTCGCTGATGGCTGATGGCGTTATTACTCGTGAAGTTGGATCGCCTTTACATAATGTCGATACCGAACACATAATAGAACAAGAAACACGGCGCAATATGCAGCGCAAAGCACTTTTTAACTCTGATAAGTTTATTATTAATAAAACGGCTTCCTAGATAAGACATTAACTAATTTAACGTAGGTCTATGACCCCAAAATTATTTAATGTGCTGTTACGCAGTGCAGAATGTTCATACATCATGTAAGCGAAGTACCTCTTATTGCTAAATGTCTTGATATGTTTGGGGGGAGATTAACAGATTTACGTAACCTATTTTTATTGAAGCCTTACAATATCTTATTTTTTGGTACGGGTCCCTGAAAAGTTTTGGGAACAGCAGAGTACATTTTTGTGATCGGGTAATAATGATAATTATTGATATGTAAATTGTTAAGGTGAGTAAAGTACCAAGACCCTTAAAATATAAGGAAAGTTAAAATGATGGCAGTAGATCCGACTTTATCGACAAACAATGACCAAAACTTTGATGACTCATCAGCTCCACTTAACATCAGTGATCATAAAAAAGTATTATGTAAGCATGATATAGAATTTGCTACTGGTATTCGTCAGCCCAAAAAATTGCTTCAGGTAAATACTCTCGTTCACCTATTAAGTGAATTTGAAGCAGCGTTAGGTGCCGCAAATATCAGTGCAGACCCACGTAAAAATGAACATTTTAGAAAGGGATGGCGTTCGGGTGGGGGGGCTGCATTTGCGGTCATTTTTCCACAAACACTCGAACAACTGTGGAATAGTATAAAAATTGCTGTCAGCAATAATCTTATTATTGTGATGCAAGCCGCGAATACCGGACTAACAGAAGGGTCAACGCCAAATAAAGACAACTATGACCGACCCGTTGTTGTCATTAATACTTTAACCCTAGATGAATTGCATATTATCAACCAAGGGCATCAAGTTATCAGTATGCCGGGTGCGACACTGCACAAATTAGAAGAATCGCTTAACGCAATTAATCGGTCTCCTCACTCCATCATTGGCTCCTCGACTCTTGGTGCCACCGTTGTTGGCGGCATTGCTAATAATTCTGGTGGTGCGCTTGTTAAAAGGGGCCCCGCCTACACTGAACTCTCCATCTATGCGCAAATTAATCAACACGGTGAACTTGTGTTAGTGAATCACTTAGGCGTTTATTTGGGTGACACTGCCGATGATGTTATTCGTAATTTGCAGCAAGGAAACTTTGATGCCAGCAAACTTGAACAAGGTCAACGAAAAGCCAGCGACCAACAATACCAAACTAGAATTAAAGATGTAGACGCCAGCACGCCAAGCCGTTTTAATGCTGATCCTCGCCGTTTATATGAGTCCAGTGGTTGCGCAGGTAAATTAGCCGTATTCGCTGTAAGAGTCGATACATACCCTGTAGTGGAAAAGGAACAAAGTTTTTATGTGGGCACAAATAACCCAGAAGACTTGTATGCCATTAGGCGACTGTTACTGACCGGTTTAGATCAAATACCTGAAGTCGGTGAATACATGCATCGAGATATTTTTGATGTGGCCGCTCAATACGGTAAAGACACATTTTTAAGCGTATTACATTTAGGGACCAAACGCTTACCTAAACTCTTTGCGATAAAAGGACGAGTAGATGCAACATTAAATAAAATTGGCTGGTTGCCACCTTACTTAAGTGACCGTGCAATGCAGTTTTTTAGTCGCTTGTTTCCTGAGCATTTGCCTAAACGTATGCTAACGTTTCGCGAACAATATGAACATCACCTAGTATTGAAATTAAGCGATGACGCTATAGAGCAAGGACGTCAAATACTCACAGATTATTTTGCTTCTTCAAGTGCAGGCAGTTTTTTTGAATGTACCCCCGATGAAGCAAAAAAGGCGTATTTGCATAGATTTGCTGCCGCTGGTGCTGCGATCCGCTACCAAACTATACATGAAAAAGAAGTGGGAGAAATCCTAGCTTTAGATATCGCATTAAAACGGAATGAACAAAACTGGGTCGAATCCTTCGGGCCTGAAATTGAGCAACATCTGGAGAAAAAACTCTACTATGGACATTTCTTCTGTTATGTATTCCATCAAGATTACATCCTAAAAAAAGGGGCTAATGCAATTGAGGTAAAGAAATTAATGTTATCACAACTTGACCAAAGAGGTGCCAAATATCCAGCAGAACATAATGTAGGTCACTTATACACAGCAGACGACAATCTATCCACTTTTTATCGTTCTCTTGACCCAACAAATACCTTCAACCCAGGCATAGGTAAGATGGAAAAAAATCAACGAAACTGTAACTGCTGTCTATAATATTTTAATTATTGGATATCTAGCATTCATAAGCTTTTTTAGTGCAAACATAATAGCGAGCTATATTTTAGAATATTGCTCTTTTCCACTCCGTGAAATGTGAAGTTTATAAATAATATGGTGAATTTATATGGACAACAGTACAAATCATAAAAGCTCGTTTATTCAACCGCAATTAACTGCATTATTATTTATCATTGTTTTATTGGGGCTACTTCCTTTAGTTGCTTGGGTTGTTTCATTTGATCGTTTGTTAATGATTTTGGGAATAACAACACTCTCGTTATCAGCACTTGCCATTTATATTATTTTGACAATTAAGAATAAAATTAGTGTTTTTGAATTTTATCCAAAAGATTTTAATTCAAAGGAGGAATATACAATAGATCAACAAAACGTTATTGATTTAACAAAAGAAAAGACTCCACTTGGATTGAAGTTTGGTAAGTTAGTAGAGCATCTACAAAATATAATAATGAAAATATCATTAAACGCAGAGTATTTACGTAAATACTCTCAAGACGCTAGAGAAATTTCAGAACAACAACAGTCCAGTTCTTTAAAGATAGCCCAATCGATTGTTCAAGCAGACTTAGCACTTGATGATGTATCAACGAGGACTCATTCCATATCTGACAATAACGCAAAAAACACAGAAATTGCTGAACACACGCTGGCGCAAACCTTAAAGCTTTATCAAAGTGCAGAAAATATCGAAACACAAATGAAGAGTTTTATTGAACTTATTGATGACCTGTCCAATAATACTAATCTTATCAGTAAGGTGGTAGTCACTGTTCAATCTTTCTCGCAACAAACAAATTTGTTAGCGCTTAATGCCTCTATTGAAGCAGCTAGAGCCGGAGAAGCAGGGAGAGGCTTTGCGGTTGTAGCAGAGGAAGTGAGAACATTAGCGACGAAAGTTCAGTCAGCAACCGACGATATAAGTAAAATACTAAAGAACGTTCAGACACCGGTAAACACTATCGCAGCTGAATCGAAAAATATCAGCAAAGAGATTAGCTCAGTGAGCAAGGCATTAGAATCTATATCAATAAAATCAAAAGTGATTTTAAACGGTTCAGAGTTAACTCAAAGTGAGATTCTTGGCATAAGGTCCTCAGTTGAAGAAATGATGCTATCAAATAAAGATAACCTTAAATACTCTACAAACATAAGTGAACTCAGTGATTTAACACTACAAAGTATGAAATCTTCAATTAATTTTTCTGAATCATTGAGAAAAGATACAGAAAAGACCCTTGAAATGTTATCTCGGTACACAACTGGCCGCGGTAAATTCGAAGAAATACTTGGTCAAATGCAGTCCTACAAA
Organism: Alteromonadaceae bacterium; assembly: GCA_041890515.1. Lineage (GTDB taxonomy): Bacteria > Pseudomonadota > Gammaproteobacteria > Enterobacterales > Alteromonadaceae > Colwellia_A. Next base: position 11,828 of record JASDWX010000064.1, on the reverse strand, counting down.
ACACAATTGGAAAAGGTATTAGATAATATGACCAAGGCTGGTTACAACATCTTTGATACAAATTACGTGCAATTTGATACTTTATGCGAGCCCAAAAAGTACAACTGCAGTTACACCACCCAATTGGTGTCTGAAATACAGGAAATTATAGATAGTTGGAAGCAATCTACTCCAGGGTCATTATACCTTTTAGCTATTGCTAAAGATGGTTATTTAACAGCTCACCACAGTGAATACTCTAAAAAACCGACAGGTAATAAAGAGCAAGACTTGATTTACAGCAGGCAGTGTCGATTTTACAAAGGTAACGAAACAGAGATTAGAAGAACTAACAGCGTAACGCCGTTTCTTCTGCAAACCTATATTAGAGACACGGGGGAGGTGTTATTCGACTTATCAATTCCTATATTTCATGGTGGTAAGCACTGGGGCGCTATTATAAACGGCTTACAATTGGATGCATTGATGAGCAAAAATAACTAGGTGTCAGTTGAGTTAACTGCTTTTTTATTTACTGATACCACAACCCTTAAGAATAATATGTGTTAACGTTTTCGCTACTTGCTCAAAATCATCATTAGATAATTTATCTTTACCCATCGCCGTGGTTACCTGTGGTGCAAAATCGGCATAATGTTGGGTTGCCCCCCAAATAGTAAAAAGTAAATAAAGTGGATCAACGTCATCCATTTTACCCTGCTTAATCCAGCCTTTAATGGTCGCTTTTACGTCATCTATCCATGTTTTAAAACTTGTTTCTAAGTAAGTCTGCAATCGAGGCGCACCATGAATAAATTCACCGGCAAATATCCGGGAAGCTTCAGGGTTAGTCTTTGAATACATTACTTTAGCATGGATGTAATCACCTAATACTTTAGCGGGTTCTTCAATAGAGGTAATAATTGATGAATCCCACAAGGAGAGTATTTCTAATAAAATATCATCATAAATAGCTTCTTTATTTTTGTAATAATAATGAACATTCGCACGAGGAATTCCTGCACGTTCAGCAATACCTTTTATTGAAGCGCCTTTAAAGCCATGTTCTAAAAAGTCTTGTTCAGCGGCTTTTAAAATGATGGTTTGATTTTTTTTTCTTACTCGTCCAGTAGACGATTTTTGTTCGTTATTCTTTATTATTGTCATATTAATCAATCATTTTTGCTGGATTTATTAGAATACGATAAATATAAGCTATTTATACACGAATGTTAACAGTCAATTATCGTATTAATTATATCATAATAACTGTTTTATCTTGACACTTGTGTCAGCTTATTCTTATTATATAAACTTAATAGTTATCTTACAGATAACACAAGTCACCTCACTAAAAATATCTGTGTCTATACTTAATAATATAAAAGTAAGTGTATTTTAGTGATGGGATTAAGTATGGATATTCCTTAAATATCTCCTTACGGTAAGTGACCCTATTAAAACAGGTGAAAAAATGACTGCCAAAGATCGACAATGAAAATTGGGTGAAATGATTTAAGTTATATTAGAAAGCACTCTTTAGTTTTGTCGCGCATATTTGTATAGGTGAATAACCACTATGTCAGAAAATAATATTCAATTTTTGCTAAAAAATGAACTTACGGTTATAGCAGATTGTGATCCTAATATGACCGTACTCAACTATTTAAGACAAGAGTTAAGTCGAAAAGGGACGAAAGAAGGTTGTGCTTCAGGTGACTGTGGTGCTTGTACAGCTGTGCTTGCTGAAGTGATTAGTCCTGCAATAAATATCTTATCTACAGATCAATCAGTTACAGAAAAACTGAGTTATAAATCGATTAATACGTGTATTACTTTTTTATCAGCACTTCATGGCAAACAATTATTAACCGTAGAAGATTTACAACATGGTAATAAATTGCATGTTGTACAACAAGCGATGGTTGATTGTCATGGCTCTCAATGTGGCTTTTGTACCCCCGGTTTTGTTATGTCACTTTTTTCATTAAAGAAAAATTTATTACAAGCCAGGTTTACCGATGCTGCAACTGAACCTTCACCGCTTGAACTAAATCAAAGCTTAAACCTAGATAAAGACATAGAACATGGTTTAGCAGGTAACTTATGTCGCTGTACAGGGTATCGTTCAATTACTGATGCTGTAAAACAGGCTTGTAATAATGATGAAGTTGATCAATTCGACCAAGACAAATTAGCCACTATCGAGCAATTGAAAAATATTGCAAAGCAACAAGAAACAGTGGAACTTCACAATGAAGGAAAAAGCCTTTACCTTCCATACACACTGAATAAGTTAGCTCAATTAGTGGAGCAATATCCACAAGCGAAATTATTAGCCGGTGGTACTGATTTAGCGTTAAGCGTTACTCAAAACATGGCACAGATTCAGACCATGATTTCGATGGGTAATGTTAGCGAATTGGCTCAAATTAGAGAAACTGAAGATATGTTATCTATTGGTGCAATGGTCAGCTATCAAGACAGTCATGCGTTATTAACCAAGCATTATCCTGAGTTTGGTCAAATGCTTTATCGTCTTGGCTCTACTCAAGTCAGAAACACTGGCACGTTAGGAGGAAATGTCGGTAATGCATCGCCTATTGGTGATACACCGCCTGTGTTGATCGCCTTAGATGCAAAGCTTGTGCTGAGAAAAGGACAAGGTACTCGTGAAATATCTGTTGAAGATTACTTTGTTGATTATAAAGTGACTCAACTTGAGCGTGGAGAATTCATTCAACGTATTGAAATTCCTAAAGCCGTGAATAAAAAGCAATTAAAAGTATTTAAAATTTCTAAACGTTTAGATGACGATATCTCAACAGTACTTGCCTGTTTTTCTGTTGAATTTTCTCACTCAAAAGTGGCAGACATTAAAATTGCTTTTGGTGGTATGGCGGGCATTCCGAAACGGGCATTCGCATGTGAACAAGCGTTAATGGGCAAAGAACCGACTGAGAAAAATATTAGTTTAGCAATGACGGCGTTATCGAAAGACTTCTCTCCTTTGTCTGATGTTAGAGCAAGTAGTGAATATCGCATGCAGGTGGCAAAAAACTTAGTGAGAAAGTGCTTTTATGAATTAGCGCAAACACATGAGTCGACGCGGATTGAAACGTTTGAAGCTGATACCTTAGAAGCTGATTCCTTGAAAGTAAATGGAGTTACTGATGCGTAAATTGACTGGTGCAGACAAGCAAGCAAATAAGAAAAGTAACACAGGCGCAGTTGGGCGTTCTACTAAACATGAAAGCGCTGAAATGCACGTTACCGGTAAAGCGGTATATACCGACGATAAGTTAGAGTCGTTAGGTCAACTGCATGCTGCCGTAGGTATGGCAACCATTGCCAGTGGTAATATTACCTCTATTGATCTATCTGCAGTGCGCGCCGCAAAAGGTGTTATGGCTGTTATTACGCTAGATGACATTGTCGGTCATACTGACATTGGCCCTGTTTTTCCGGGCGACCCAATATTAACCAAAGACGTTGTCGAGTTTTATGGTCAAGCTATCTTTGCTGTTGCGGCAACCAGTCATGAGCTAGCAAAAAAAGCAGTAGCGCTTGCGAACATTGAATATAAACAAACTAAGCCTGTGCTTACTATTGATGAGGCATTAGCGGCTAAAAGCTTTGTTCGTCCCCCACATAGTATGAAAAGGGGAGATAGTGAAGCGGCTATTAAGCAAGCTAAGCACCAACTTAGCGGTAAAATTGCCATTGGTGGTCAAGAACATTTTTATCTTGAAGGCCAAATTGCGAGCGTTATTCCAACCGAAGATGGCGGCATGACAGTTTATTCATCAAGTCAACATCCTGCTGAAGTGCAAAAACTTGTGGCTGAAGTCTTAGGCATTCCTTTTAACCGTGTTGTTGTCGACATGAAACGTATGGGCGGCGGCTTTGGTGGTAAAGAAACTCAAGCGGCTGGTTGGTCTTGCTTAGCGGCAGTGCTAGCGGATAAAACGCAAAAAGCAGTAAAACTGCGCTTAAATCGTTCAGACGATATGATGATGACAGGTAAGCGTCATCCTTTTGAAAATCACTATCAAGTGGGTTTTAACGATAAAGGTATTATTGAAGGAATCGATCTAACGGTTAACGGTAATTGTGGTTATTCTCCCGATTTATCAGACGCTATTGTCGACAGAGCTATGTTTCATGCAGATAACGGTTATTACTTGGACCAAGTCAGCATTACCGGGAATCGCTGTAAAACGAATACCGCGTCTAATACTGCTTTTCGAGGTTTTGGCGGGCCACAGGGCATGATGATCATTGAATGTGTAATGGATGATATTGCTTATTCATTAGGGCTAGACCCATTAGCCGTTCGTAAAGCTAACCTTTATGGCACTGATGATCGTAACATTACGCCGTATCATCAGGAAGTTGAGCATAATAACTTAAGCGAAATGATATCAAAGCTTGAAGAAAGTGCGCGTTATACAGAACGTCTTCAAGAGATAGATGATTTTAATGCCAGTAATAAATTTATTAAAAAAGGCATTTCACTTACGCCGGTTAAATTTGGTATCTCATTTACCGCGCAGCATTTAAATCAAGCAGGCGCGCTGATCAATATTTATACTGATGGCAGTGTTGATGTAACGCATGGCGGCACAGAAATGGGCCAAGGATTACATACTAAAATCGCACAAATAGTTGCTCAGGTTTTTGGTATTGATGTTGATAACGTGAAAGTTTCAGCAACCCGCACTGACAAAGTACCTAATGCTTCTCCTACCGCTGCCTCTTCAGGTACCGATCTAAATGGTAAAGCCGCTCAAAATGCCGCTCAAACGATTAAGCAAAGGTTGATTGATTTTGCGGTTGAACATTTTAGTGTAGACAGTGACGACATTACTTTTAGTGGCGATGCTATTGAAGCAGGTAAAGACAAAATAAGTTTTGTTGAGTTAGTTCAAAAAGCCTATTTTGCACGTGTGTCTTTGTCTTCTACGGGTTTTTACCGTACACCAAAGATTCATTATGATAGAGCAAATGCGACAGGAAGACCGTTTTTCTATTTTGCGATGGGCGCCTCTGTGTCAGAAGTATTAATAGATACGCTAACGGGTGAATACAAATTATTGCAAACCGATATTTTGCATGATGTTGGTGATTCTTTAAATCCAGCCATCGATATTGGACAAATTGAAGGCGGCTATATTCAAGGTGTTGGCTGGTTAACCTCAGAAGAGCTTCATTGGAATGATAAGGGACGTTTGTTAACAACAGGTCCTGCAACTTATAAGATTCCCGCGATTAGCGATGCGCCTAAAGTATTCAACGTTGAGTTATTAAAAGACTCTCCTAATCGTGAAGCAACGATTTATCATTCAAAAGCTGTAGGCGAACCACCATTTATGTTGGCTATTTCGGTATGGTCAGCACTGCGAGCAGCCATTGCTAATTCCGTTGATGTAAAAGACAGAGTCAAAGGCGTTATTCCATATCTTGATACACCTGCCACACCAGAGCGAGTTTTGAACGCTGTACAATTGATAACAGCACAACAGGGGATTGTTGAAAATGGATAATCGTCAACGTTGGTCTGAAGCCGTTAGCTTATTAAAGGTTAAGGGCGAAGCCTTTGTACTACTTACTATCATTGGTGTGCACGGCTCTGCGCCTCGAAATTCTGGAACTAAAATGGTCGTTACTGCTCAATCGACCTATGACACGATTGGCGGTGGCCACTTAGAATTTAAGTCTATCGCTTTAGCGCATCAATTATTAGCAGACGAGGATAAAGATCAGCATATCGAACATTTCTCTTTAGGTGCTACGTTAGGCCAATGTTGTGGTGGTGATTGCACTGTTTTATTTGAAAGCTTTGTTGCGTGTAAAACTCAAATAATGCTCTTTGGTGCAGGTCATGTAGGTAAAGCATTAACGACAATTCTTGCTGATTTGCCTTGTCAGGTAAAATGGGTAGACAATCGTGAAGAACAATTTCCTGTCCAAATGCTTGTTAATCCTCCTCATAATGTTGAATGTATCGTCAGTGAAAGCCCTGTAGACGAAATTGCAACTATGCCAGCAGGCAGCTTTTTTATCATCATGACGCATAACCATCAGTTGGATTTCGAACTTTGTCAGGCGTTATTAAAGCGTAGTGACTTTGCATACGCGGGTCTTATTGGTTCTGACACAAAATGGAAACGATTTCAGCACCGTTTAAAACATAGAGAATTCAGCCAAGAAGCAATAAATCAACTCAACTGTCCCATCGGTTTAAGCGAAGTACCGGGTAAACGACCTATGGAAGTTGCGGTGTCTATTGCAGCTGAAGTTATTGGATTATATCAAAAAGATGATAGTGCTAGTCACCACGCAAGTAAGGCTCAAGGTATCAGCTTTAAATCGTTAACACCGTTACTCAATATCGGCTCTAACCTTAAACGTGTGGATATTAAAAGTGAAAATTTTAAAAAAACTAGCCGAAACAATAATGAACCTTTACTCAGTAAATCGGTTACGGAGAACATAAATGAATAATTTTGCACTGCGCTCAAAACGCGTGATTACACCACACGGTGTAAAAGATGCGACGATCATCATTAATAATGGGGTTATTGAAGCAATATTACCTTACGAAACCGATATTGACTGTGAGCTTATTGATCACGGGGATTTAGTGATAATGCCGGGTTTAGTCGATACTCATGTACACATAAACGAACCCGGACGTACCGACTGGGAAGGCTTTAACACAGCAACACAGGCAGCGGCTGCAGGTGGTATTACCACATTAGTTGATATGCCACTTAATTGTATTCCAGCAACCGTTACTAAAGAAGCATTAGACATTAAACTTCAGGCACTTAAAGGAAAACTTTGGGTAGACTGTGGTTTTTGGGGCGGCGTAATCCCTGAAAGTCTTGAGAACAATGGCGCACAATTAGATGAATTGTTAAGTGCTGGCGTTTTAGGCGCAAAAAGTTTCTTAATACATTCAGGCGTAGACGAATTTCCTAATGTTAGTGCTGACGATGTAAAAAAAGCACTCCCTATTATGGCAAAACATCAGGTGCCATATTTAATTCATGCTGAATTGGATAAAGCGCATAACGAACCACAGGAAATTGGCGATAAATACCAAAGTTTTCTAGACTCTAGACCGAGATCTTGGGAGAACGATGCGATTGATCTTATGGTGTCGTTAGGTGAAGAAGCAAAAGAAGTTGGGGTTGATGCCCACATTCACATTGTTCACTTATCATCGAGTGATGCTTTAGAAAAAATCATTTATGCTAAAAATGCGGGTCTGAAATTTACCGCAGAAACTTGTCCTCATTATTTGACGCTGTTCTCTGAAGAGATTCCTGATGGCAAAACCCTTTTTAAATGCTGCCCGCCGATTCGAGAAGATGAAAACAGACAAAAACTTTGGCAAGCATTAAAAGCTGGTGATATTGATTTTATTGTTTCTGACCATTCCCCTTGTACGCCTGAATTGAAAAAAATTGACTCAGGCGACTTAGAAAATGCGTGGGGCGGAATCTCCGCACTACAATTTGGTTTACCTTTAATTTGGACGGAAGCAAAGCAGCGCGGTTTTACTTTATCTGATATCAGTCATTTAATGTCAACAGCAACGGCTGAATTCGTTGGTTTAGATGATAAGAAAGGCAAAATCGCTGTAGGCGCTTATGCTGATATTTTAGTATTCGATGATGAAAAAGAAGTCATCATCAGCAGCGATATGATCAAACATAAGCACAAAATAACACCTTATGTCGGCAAAAAAGTGACGGGTGAAGTCAACAAAACTTATCTACGCGGTCAACTGGTGTATAGCGAGCAAGATATTATGGGACAACCTCAAGGCAATACCTTGTTGAAACATAATTACTAACATCAGTGTTAAAACAAAAGCTAAAACTAATAATAAAAGCATTAAAGAATGAGAATTTAAATGAATGATTTAACCGTAAACGCTTCAGATACAAACAGCAGTGATAACTTATTGGAGACGATAGCCAGTAACTATGTTGATTTAGCTTCAAAACGCATTGGTGGAGAAACTATCGCGTGTAGTGATGACTTTTTTGCAGAAATGGAAAACTTACTTAAGCCCGGTCGTGGCATATTTATTGACGATAAATATACAGATCGTGGTAAATGGATGGACGGTTGGGAATCTCGCAGAAGCTATGGTCGTGACAATGGTCGGGCATTTGATTGGTGCGTGATCCGTTTAGGTACGCCAGGAATTATTAAAGGTGTAGACGTTGATACCAACTTCTTTCGTGGTAATGCTCCTGCGCAAATTAGTATTGAAGGCTGTATATCTCTCAGTAATCCAGATGAGAATACGCAATGGACAGAAATATTATCAAAGCACGAGACTAATGCGCATAGCCAAAATGTTTTTGCCGTTCAAAGCGAACAAGTTTGGACACATGTTCGTTTGAATATCTTCCCTGATGGTGGTGTCGCAAGATTCCGTGTATATGGTGAAGTTGTTGCTGATTGGGATCAATTTTTAACAGGCGAATTAATCGATGTTGCAGCGATCACGAATGGTGGTAAAGCACTATTATGTAGTGATATGTTTTTTAGTGATAAAAACAATTTAATCATGCCCGGTCGTGGAAAAGATATGGGTGATGGTTGGGAAACTAAACGTCGTCGTGACCCTGGACCTGATTGGATCATTATTGAATTAGCGAAAGTTGCTCAGATCAAAAAAGTACTCATTGATACCTGTCACTTCAAAGGAAATTTTCCTGACACATTCAAGTTAGAAGGCGCTAATACTGAAAACAGTTTAACGGCTATAGATGATATTAAATGGCAAACAATAATCGACCAAACAAAGCTTTTCGCTGATAGAGAACAGTGGTTTATTACAGAAGATAAAGCACAATTTTTCACTCATGTCAGATTGAATATTTACCCTGATGGCGGTGTAAGTCGAATGCGCATTATGGGCTACGTAGGGTAATTATATAACATGACAATTTCATCATTGAACGAGTTGAAATCGGAAGCTGCACAACTTGCCTTTATGCACTGCTGTACGGCTAATGCTTGGGTTGAAAGAATGGTTGAAGGCATGCCATTCTGCAGTGTTGAAAATTTGGTTACCCAAGCCGATATCAATTGGCAAGGTTTAACCGAAGCTGATTACTTACAGGCTTTTGAAGGACACCCCAAAATTGGCGATGTATCTAGCTTAAGAGAAAAATATCGCGCGACAGAGAAAATAGCAGCTGGAGAACAATCGGGTGTTAACACGGCGACAGAAACAACGTTAAACGCGTTAAAGCAATTGAATGATGATTACCAAGAAAAATATGGTTTCATTTTCATTGTTTGTGCTACCGGAAAAACCGCTTTACAGATGTTAGAAATATTGTCCCAACGTATAGTTAATGAAAGATCTGATGAAATTATCAATGCCGCAGAAGAACAAAGAAAGATATTACAGATAAGAATTGAAAAAATGCTTACTGCTCCTGCGACTATAAATACAGCTTCAACGTAAAAGAGAGATAAACGATGAGTCAAATAACTTCACATGTATTAGACACAAGTCGCGGTAAACCTGCGGAAGGTATCACCATTTCACTGTTTGAAAGTAATAATGAAGGAGAATGGTCGCTATTAGCACAAGGGAAAACCAATACTGATGGTCGAGTGCCTACTTTACTTACACAAGATCGTGTCTTGCCTGCGGGTAGTTACCGCGTTCATTTTGCTATTAGTGATTATTTTAATGGGCTAAACGAACAAGCATTTTATCCTTACGTTGATATTGTTTTTAACATTAGTGGAGATGGTGACCATTACCATATTCCATTATTACTAACCGCTTTTGGTTATTCAACCTATCGTGGTAGCTAAGATGATTTTGCATGCTAAGCCAATTACCCAAAAGGCGTTTGAACCTTTTGGCGATGTTATTGAAGTCAGTGATAATGCTGAAAAAATATCTATAAATTATGGCCTCACCGAAAGATATCATGCGTTAACTAATCTTGATGTTATTGAGGAAGCAGGAAAAGGTATTATCAGTATTTTTCGTTCATCTCCAAAAGCGTGCTGTGAAATTAATGATAAGAAAGGGCTGTTAACCATTGATTGTATGGAACGTCATCCCTTATCTAGTCAAGCATTCTATCCTTTGTCTGCTAACGCTTACCTTGTTGTGGTTGCACCAAAGGGCGAATTTGACGTGGCCAAGCTTCAGGTCTTTCTTGCCAAAGGAAATCAGGGTATTAATTACCATAAAGGTACTTGGCATCACTATAGTTTAGCGTTAGGTAAAACATCTGATTTTTTAGTGGTTGACCGACAAGGTATCGGTAAGAACTGCGATGAAGTCACGTTAGATAATACAATTACCATTCACTTTAATTTAGATTTTAATTCAGACTTTAATTTAGACAAACGGAGCGATTAAGTTGATGTCATTGAAAGCTTTTCGTGGTGAAATTTTACATTTTACCCAAGACCCAGCTTTAACTTCTTGCCAAAATAATGAACAAGATGAAGCACAGAGCAGCCATCAGTATTTTAAAGATGGTGTTTTATTGATTGAAAATGGCAAGGTTAAACAACTCGGTAGTGCCGAAGCTATTTTAGTTAATTTAGATAGCGCTATAGTCGTTACACACATTAAAAATGGCCTAATCGTTCCTGGTTTTATAGATACCCATATCCATTATCCTCAAACTGAAATGATAGGAAGTTATGGTGAGCAATTACTACAGTGGTTAGAAGATTATACTTTTCCTACAGAAAAAAAGTTTGCTGATAAAGCGTATGCAAGCAAGATCAGCGAGTTTTTCTTAAATCAATTACTTACTAACGGCACAACCACTGCACTGGTTTTTGGCTCAGTACATCCTGAATCAGTCGATGCTTTTTTTGAAGTGGCTTTACGTAAAAATCTACGGATGATTGCTGGCAAAGTGATGATGGACAGAAATGCCCCTGATGATTTAACCGATACTGCGCAAAGTAGTTATGACGACTCTAAACAGCTTATTGAACATTGGCATGGTAAAGGGCGCTTACAATATGCAGTAACCCCAAGGTTTGCGCCAACGAGTTCTGATAAACAGTTAAGTGTGGCAGGTCAATTGTTAAAAGAACACCCAGGTGTTTATATGCAAACTCACTTGTCTGAAAACTTGAAAGAAATTGAATGGGTTAAATCGCTCAACCCTGATTGTAAAAACTATCTGGATGTTTATAAAAAGCATGAGTTACTCGGTGAACGTAGTGTTTTTGCTCACGGCATCCACCTATGTGAAGCTGAATACTGTGACTTAGCTGAATCGAACTCCGCACTTTCATTTTGTCCAACCTCAAACTTATTCTTAGGCAGCGGCCTGTTTAAATTAGATGTTGCACAACAACACAATATTAAAGTGGGTTTAGGCACTGATATAGGTGCGGGCACCAGCTTTTCAATATTAGAAACATTAAAAGATGCTTATAAAACCCAGCAACTTAGAGGTAAGAAACTTGATTCGTTGCAGTCTTTCTATTTGGCAACATTAGGTGGTGCTAGGGCATTAGATTTAGAAGGCACAATAGGTAACTTTCTACCAGGCTGTGAAGCTGATTTTATTGTGCTTGATTATCATGCAACACCCTTAATGAAGTTACGGTTAGAGCAGTGCCAAACATTGGCAGAGAAACTATTCTCTTTCACTATATTAGGGGATGACCGTGCGGTTAAGGCCACCTATATACAGGGCGAGTTAGCCGAGATTTATTACGATGAGTATTAATAATAAGCAACAATAATAAATAAGAAGTAGGAAAAAATATGGATCCATATATTGCTGAATGGCTGAACTTAATTTTACGCTTTTTACATT
>JASDWX010000063.1:17765-20508 GCA_041890515.1 Alteromonadaceae bacterium | reverse complement strand
ATCTATTGCTTTAACACCCCTGTTTTTTTTGAATAAATATTTTACAATTCCTTGGGTTTTGATCATTCTCGGCGTAGTAATTCCAGCAATATTATTATTAGGCGAGCCTTTATTTCAATGGTTGAATAACAGTTACTTAGATATCAAAGCTTCACGCCCTGACTCTACTCGAGTTCGTAAGAGTTTAGAAGTAATAGCATTACAGCGCTGGGAGACAGAGGCTCCAATTTGGGGGCATGGCGCAGTAGAAAAAGGCCCAAAAATAGTCAAAGGTATGCATATAGGTTCTCACCACAACTGGTACGGATTGTTATTTGTAAAAGGTATTGTAGGACTATTGGCGCTAGCAATACCATTAATTTTTACTTGCCTCTATTTGTTTTTTAATAGCCTAAACAACAAGATTTGTTTCACCGCAGCGCTAATGGCTATTGTTTTTGTCTGTTACTCATTTTTTGAAAATCTAGAAATTTTAAGCTTTATTTATTGGCCAGCACTTTTATGGATAGGTATTGCACTTAACCCCCTAAAATCAGGAGAATAATATGTTTAAGAAATATGATGCTTATTTAGTAGGCTATTATGGCATGAAAAACAGTGGCGATGATGCATTAATGTATGCAACTGCCTGGGCAGCTAAGCATATTATTGGATGTAAAAACACAAAAGTTGGTTTGTATGGTAATGACACCAGAGAAACACAAAGTGATCATCAGCTCTCCTTAAAATTTAATCAAAAATTTCCAGGTCAAAACAGATTGTTGCATTATAAAACAGCCCTGCAAAGTAAGCGCATTATTTTTGGTGGTGGTTCGGTTTTACATAGTGAAACTGATATCAATCTTAAAAGACAGTTAATGTCATTATCAAACCCTAAAAAAAGTTTAGCCGTAGGCGTTAGCATTGGTCCATTCCATTCAGTTTCAGCAGAAAAATCTTGTGCAAAGTTTTTGAATGAATGTGGTTATGTTGGTGTAAGAGATAATGAAAGTTTAGAAATAGCAAACCGTATTGCACCAAAGGCTAATGTTATAAAAACCTTTGATTTAGCACCATTATTACTTTGTTCTAAACAATACAAGCCTAAAAAGGTTAACCGTAAAGGCATTGCACTGTCTTTATGTTCTGTCGCAATTGATGCGATGGGTAAGACAAACATATTAGCTGAACAGAAAAGGTTTGAACAACTAACACAATTAATAACGCAGTTATATTTAAAGACAGGTGAGCCTATAACGTTGATAGAATTGAATGGACATAGCTCATTAGGTGATTGGAAAATAAATAATAATATAATTCATAAGTTAAATAAGACGGTTCCTATAACGGTAGTAAAGTATGAGCCCAACCCTATAAAATTACTTGAAAACCTTTCGCATTATAAAACTATTCTCAGTATGCGTTTACATGGTTCTATTCTAGGCTACTTAGCTAATACGCCCGTATTATCATTAAATTATCATCGTAAATGTAAAGGTTGGTGTGAACAAATTGGTATGCCAGAAGAGTATCAAATAGACTTATTTAATCTAAATATTGAACAAATTGTTTTAGCAATAGTAAAAGGTTTATCAACACGTTTCATCACACCTATTTTGTCGGTAAATACTGCTTTGAAAAATTCTTTATCTAATTGGGGGATTCAAAATGAACAATATAAAATTTACCGTAATTATTCCGCTATTTAATAAAGCAGAACATATTTTACGAACACTAAATAGCGTTGCCTGGCAGAAATACCCTGCAGCTGAAATTATTATTATTGACGATGGCTCAACCGATGATGGTGTATTAATCGTTAAAAGTGCCAACATGAAAAATGTAAGATTGATACACCAAGCCAATCAAGGTGTATCGGCTGCTCGTAACAACGGTGTTGCGTTAGCAAGTCATGAATACATCGCCTTTTTAGACGCAGATGATCAATGGTTACCCTTATTTTTAGATGAGGTGGCACGCTTAATTATTAAGTTTCCTCAAGCAAAATTCTTTGGGACACGCTATCAAATTGTAGAATCTGAAAATAATTACTTAGATGCTAAAATTAAGCTTAAAAATATAAATCCGGAAGGTGTGATATTAGCTGATTATTTTGATATCGCTTCAAAAGGAGACTTACCTTTCACCATGTCATCTATGGTCATTCAACAGTCCTTATTTAATTCCATTGGAGGATTTCCACTTGATGAACCTATTGGTGAAGATCAAGACTTATTCTGTAGAGTTGCTTTAAATACAAATATCGCCTATTCACCCAATATTCATTCGCTTTATCATAAAGATGCGCAAAACCAAGCAAGTCAAAATAACATTCCATCTACCGAGTGTGGTTTTAGTATTCGAATAACAAGGGAAGCACATAAGCACCCTAAAATGAAAAATGCAGCAAATATGTATAAATATAGCGCCACACACTTATGTCATCTTGCAAAACTTAATATTGGTGACGGGAATTTTTCACAAGCAAGAAATTTATTGTCCGACCCACGTTGTAAATTAAAACCTAAACATTTAATTGGTCTTTATGGACTTTCATGGATAAAACAGATGACGCAATGGTTAGCCCGTGTATTTGATTCATGAACACTTTGGTTATATGTTTATTTCAAAATATGGCACCGAAGATAATAAAATTCTCATTTACATTTTAACAATATCAATCGTTATATCAGTGTCATATTTTAGGTGTAAATTTATAGACATGCGATTGTCAAATGTGTGAATAAAATGTTTATGGTTACAC
>JASDWX010000063.1:0-17755 GCA_041890515.1 Alteromonadaceae bacterium | reverse complement strand
GGTTACACGTTATAAATTAATTATTAAAATACAGGACATGACTAATAGGCTATTTGTTGCTTATAACAAGTAACCTAAACATAAACGAAATCGATAGTTTTTCCTATGCTACCGTGATAAATCTATCGGGGTGCCAGACATATTAATCCGCATATCCGCTGCCAATGGCACTAAACGGAAGTGTTAATTTCAGCTCTGGTACTTGAAGACCTATCCAAGCGACGAACGTATTACTATTAGGCCCAGGAAATACACTATATTCATTAACCCAGGGGTAAAGTGCTATTGCTGCATGAATTTTTGGAATAAGTTTTACCGCTTTTTCACCTTTAATAGAAAGGAGTAATTCAGGTTTTGAACCATACCAATATCGGTCAGGTGTTGGAGTTTGATATTGCCTAATTGCAGATTTACCGCGCCTAACTTGCCAACCAATAACCTCATAGACACTATATTCTGTTGCATTTTCTTCTTTGATTGCAATCCAAGGGTGAACAGCAAACCAACCGCGCCAGCTAAAAGCGTCAGCAGCATAAAATTCAATTATAGCTCTGCCATCTTGACTCGGTATTGATGCAATACCTGCAGGCTCTCTGCTTGCTGCTTGCCAGTTACTCTTAGAACAAGCACTTATCAAGATGACGATAAAAATAATCTGACAATATCTCATATATTTTCTTCGTAACCCTATTCATTATATATTTTGCTTAGATTAACATTACTTGGCTACAGCAACCTTCACAATTTATAATATCTATTACTTATAAGGAGAAGTTACCTTGCTTCCCATTTATTTTTCCACGCTATAATTTCAGATGACAACATGGGTTTACCCATCCAATATCCCTGTGCTTCATCGCAATCAAGTTCTAATAAGATGTTCCACACAACTTCACTTTCTATACCTTCAGCAATGATAGTCATACCAAGATTGTGAGCAAGAAGAATTGAAATTTCTGTAATTGTTCTACATTCTGCACTTGTATCAAGATTTTTAATAAAGGCCTGGTCAATTTTAAGCTCATTAAATGGTGCTCGAACCAACTGTTGTAATGATGAATAGCCTGTTCCAAAATCATCGATTGACAGATTAAACCCTTTCATTTTTAAACGTGTAAGAATATCCATATAACGAACAACATCAGACATTAGCGCCGTTTCTGTCACCTCTATCTTGATACTGTTATTTCTTGCTCCCTTTTCGAACGCAAAAAAAGCTAACTTTTCAGGCAGAAGTAAATCATCCAAGTTTTTTGGTGACAAGTTGATAGACATTCTTAAATCTATACCGATGCTCAACCAATCTGCTTGTTGCTGAATCGCTGTTTCGGTAACAAATAAACTAATATCTTTAATTAAGTTATTGTTTTCTGCAATAGGGATAAAAATATCTGGAGGGATCATTCCCCTAGAGGGGTGTTTCCAGCGTAAAAGAGCTTCAACACCCACAAAATCACGATTAATAATCTTAATTTGTGGCTGATATACCATAAACAATTCATTATTATCTATTGCCCGCCTAATATCATTGGCTGATGGTGCTTGGGGGCGATACTCAGATGGCGTGGAAGTAGATTCAACATATTTGGTTAACACTTCTTCTAATTGTTTTACAAAAAATGGTTTTTGTAGAACACCTAATACTTTCATCCCCTGCTCGATTGCTATTTCCTGCGCAGAGTTGAGTACACCTTTGTCTTTTCCACTCATAAATATGATAGAGGCATTACTCTTACGTTCATTTAAGAATCGTAGTAACTCAATGCCATCTATATTTGGCATAAAAATATCGAGTACAATGATATTAAAATCAGGTTGGTAAAGTGTGGCAAACTCTGATGGGTTATCTGTAGTCACTACATCGAAGCCCAATCCTTTAGAAACCTCTGCTACGAACTCAGTGAAAGCGGTCTCATCATCAACAACCAGTAGTTTTAGTTTGCTCATAATCACATTTTCTCATCCAATGAATATCTAATTACCATCGCAAGTTCCGAATCACGACAAGGCTTACTTAACAGGTTTTCGACCACCTATTTTCAGATTTATTTTTTATCATTTTACTCGTAAAGCCTAGCATTAATAATATTTTCATCTCTATTTTATTAGTAACTATAATATCCGCTAGAGAAAACCCTTCATGTTCACTTACATCACATCATGAAAAATTAAATATCAATCGTATTTTTATTTTTGATGAAGTTAAGCATCTCGTATAAACTATAAACTATAAACACAAAATCCGGTATACCCAAGATTATCAAGAATACATTTTACTATTTATGCTAATTACGCTTAATCGTCCACAAAAATTACAGTTTCTTTACTAATATGCGCTAATGGCATACGCCCACCCAACTAACCAATATATTTATAAATAAAAAACAAAGTACTTATACCAAAGCATCTACTGTAACTTTAGTCATTTACTCGGCCAAACTGTTCCTTATAATATGTGTTTTTACGGCCTCCCGAACCAATTTCATGACTAAAAAAAACAGTAAAAATAGAATTAATGATGCTATCAAGCGCTAAATCCTGCATTTTGGTCTGTGAAGGGTATATACTAAATATTGCTTTGATATTTTTGAAATAATCGAATATAAACCTATGAATAATTTTTTTACCATTTTAAAAATAGATCCTTTTGATGAGGAGCTTGAGAAGACATTCAGACATCAATTAAACCTCAAAGCAAAAACATTATTTAGCTTTATTTATTGGGCAGGAGGTCTCATTGTATTATTTTATTTTATGCGATCCCTGCTCATTGACACATCCAGTGTTATTTTGCTCTCGCGCGCTGCTTATTTTATTTTCTGGGCAAGCTTAGTTTATAAGACGCTTTATGCCAAAAATACGATTTCATTTGATCACTCTTATATTATATATGCTGCAGGCGGGACTTTATTTACCACTTTTTTCTATGGGATATTAGAACAAAATAGTCAGTTTTTTATAACGTCGATATTATTATTTCTTATTGGTTTATTACTTTGCCAGTTGCGTGCAAGGGTTATGGCATGGGTAGCAGTAATCGCCGTGGTAAATCCAGCATTAGTGCTTTACGTTCACCAAGGCCTAACCAAAGAAGAAATAAGTAATATAGTCATTATTGGCGTATGGGCTTGTAGTACTTTCATAGCCGCAATAATATTTGAAGGTGTAAACCGAAAAATATTTAGTTTCTCACAAGCACTAAAGAAATCAAGAGATAGAGAGGCCGAAGCTAATCAAGCCAAAAGTAATTTCCTCTCATTAATGAGTCATGAAATAAGAACACCATTAACATCAATCATGGGGTACTCCGAGTTAGCCTTAAGTTCAAAATACGACCAAGAAGTTTCTGCAAATGCCCTAGTGACTATTCACCGAAACAGTCGTCACTTGCTCACACTGATTAATGATATTTTAGATCTTTCAAAAATTGAATCTGAAAAATTAACACTAGAACTGATATCGACCCCAGTAATAACCATCATCGAGGATGCTGCTTCTATCGTTAGGGCTAGTGCCATTGATAAGAAGTTAACATTCAATATTGAGTACCAATGGCCATTACCTAAAGCTATTCATACAGACCCAACCAGATTAAGACAAGTCTTGATTAACTTACTCGGAAATGCGATTAAGTTTACTCAAGAAGGGAGCGTAACGTTACGAGCTTCTTACCACAAATCTACACTTTTTTTTGAAATAAAAGATACAGGTATAGGCATGACTGAATCAGAGCAAACTAATCTATTTCAAAAGTTTACTCAAGCCGACAGCTCAACTACCCGAAACTTTGGCGGGAGTGGATTAGGGTTGTACCTTTCTAAAAAAATTGCTCTTTTGATGGGGGGTGGTATTATCGTGAGTTCAAAGTTAGGTATGGGTAGCTGTTTTCTTTTAACCGTAGATGTTAAACAAGACGGTATTGAATTCAATAATTCTCTGCCTACAATAGATAAAATCGCTGATACTTATCAAGATAAGGAACGGTTAACCGGTCATGTATTATTGGTTGATGACTATGACGATAATAGAACTTTTATTGGTGCATTATTAACATCATTTGGACTAACGGTTGATTATGCTGAAAATGGTGAAAAGGGAGTTGAAAAAGCACTTTTTGATGACTTTGATTTGATATTAATGGACATTCAGATGCCAGTGATGGATGGTATTGAAGCTATGAAGCTTTTAAAAAAAATTGGTTGTGGTTCACCTATCATCGCCTTAACAGCCAATGCGATGAGCCATGAAATCAAAAGTTATTTTAACGTAGGTTTTGATGATTTTTTAAGTAAACCAATCGAAACAGCTATATTCTATGATAAGGTCACTAAATATTTAGCTAAAAATAAAGCAAAATTCATTGATGAATCCAACGTTTTTGATCTTGCGGCATTGACTGAAAGTTATCAAAATAGTCTTATTAATGTTGTCAATAAATTAAAAAATGCCCAAAAAAATAATGATTGGCTTACCTTAGAAAAGATGGGTCATCAAATAAAAGGAGCCGCTCCAAGCTTTGGTTTCAAAAAGATAGGAGAATACGCCACAATTATTGAATCTGCGGCAATAGCGAAAGACAAGGAAAAGTCTGATAAAACTTTACAATTAATTTATCAAAAAATAAAAAGGTTAAGCGAGTAAAGTAATGGATGATATTAAAATATTGATTATAGATGATGTAAATGAAGTAAGAGGTCTTTTACGAACGCTGTTAATGAATATTGGTTATAGTAAAATAGAAGACGCAAAGGATGGTGAAACAGCCAAAAAAAAGTGTCAAAAAAATAAATATGATATTATTTTGCTTGATATTGAATTACCAGATTATAGCGGCATAGAATTACTTAAATTTTTCATCAAAGAATACCCTAATACTGCGGTAATTATGTGCTCAGCACACAGTACTCTTGATAATGTTAAGGCCTCACTTTTTTCTGGTGCAAAAAGTTTTATTGTTAAGCCTTTTTCAATTAGAAAGTTACAAAATGCGCTTGATAAAGCTAAAAATTAATAGCATTAATGGAAAAAACTATAACACAGCATAGACTTTCGTGCGTACCTTGGAACATCAGAATAACTCGGATTTTTAATTTATTTAGATCTAACGCCATTCCATGCCTTTAACAAAGAATCTGCGAGCACCTCAATATCACCTTTTTCGGTAAGCTGAGAAATAATGGAAATCCGCAAGATTGATTGATTTTTCCACTTTGCGCCTAAGACAAAATTTTTATTTTCTTCACGAATTTTCTGGATAACTGAGGCAGTCATTTGATTACGTTTTTCAAGTGATTCGCTTTCGTCGCCAAATGCAATGGCCAGCTGATTCAATACTACCTGGTTTAAAATTCTGATCCCTGGTGTATCTGTCAATAGTTGTGCTAGATATCTGGCGCACTCATGATGACGACTGATCATTTCCGCTACCCCCTCTCGACCTAAAGCTTGTAAAACCGCCCACAGAGAGAACCCCCGCGCGCGCCGCGAAAGCTCAGGACCAAACTGGCTAGGGTTTCGTCCATCATCGGGATCACTGACCAGATAGCTGGCAGAAATATCCATGGCTCGGCGATGGGCACTAGGATGTTTGACAATAGCATAACCAGAATCATAGGGCACTTGTAACCACTTGTGCCCATCAACAGTCCATGAATCTGCGTGTTCCAACCCATCACAAAGATGAGCAAGCGACGGTGCTGCTCTAGCCCATAGACCAAAAGCCCCGTCAACATGTACCCAGGCGTTATAGGCTTTACACCGGGATATAATTTCAGTGAAGGGGTCGAAGGCGCCGGAATTGATATGTCCAGCCTGCACTATCACAATTTTAGGGCCATCAGACTGTCCAAGTTTGTGTTCAAGATCTGTCGGCAGCATGCGGCCTTGATTATCAACGTCTATAAAAACAAGGTTCTTGCGCCCAAACCCCAGATACCTCAAGTCTGAGATAATGGTGGCATGCGCCTCTTCACCCAAAAACACTTGGATATTGGGTGCCCCCGTTAGACCTTCAAGTTCTAGATCATATCCCTGACGATGTAACACTTCGCTGCGAGCAACGCTGAGACAAATAAAACTTGCCATTGTGGCCCCTGTTGCGAAGGCAAACGAACAATCTGGTGCCAAATCAAGTAATTCTAGTACCCACTTTGCAGATACTTCTTCTGCAATAGCTGCAGCTGGAGCGGTTTGATGAATTGCGGCATTTTGTCCCCAGGCTGAGGTAAGAATGTCGGCAGCAACACCGATAGGATGAGAAGCGCCCTGCACCCAGGCATAAAAATTTGAATGTGTATTACTGACTAAACCGTGCTCGGCGGCTCTGACTAAATTTTCAATAACAGCCACGCCGTTTAAGCCATGCACCGGTAGTTCACTATCAAACTTCGCTCTAAGTTCCGCGGTTGTTGCTGATGGAAAAGCAGGTAATTTTGGTCCATCTTCACGCCATACTACGGCATGTTCAAGCGCTTTCTCCGCCGCCACTTTGAATTCTTTCTGACTGGTCATAGATTTTCTCTCTTATGGCTGAATTATTAGGTATTAACCGCAACAGTAACTGGGAAAATAGTGAGGTTAAACTATTCCCCAAAAAATACCTATAACGTCAGTTGGTATTAAAAAGATAATAGCCCGTCTAACCCATTATTTGCAGTTATTTAGTCGATATTTTTTTTAGATCTTTAACTGAACGTTATGCTCACCATTAATGTCTATTATTGTTGGTTTAAATAATTTAAGTTTAAAGGTTGCATCATTAAATTAAATTGTTAATATAGCAAAATGAAATTACATATAACATTTAGTTATAAATGAGACAGTACATGACCCAACAAAAACCTTTGAGCCAAATTTATCTTGATGCTAACGCAACAACGCCTGTTTTACCCAAAGCTGCGGCAGCTGCATTAACAACAATGGAAACACTGTTTGGTAATCCAAGTAGTAGCCATATTTCAGGGTTACGAGCAAAGCAAATAATGGATCAAGCGCGTACTAAAGCGAAGCAAGTTTTGGGCTCAGGTAATGGACAGATTATTTTTACCAGTGGTGCAACTGAGGGTATTCAAACTGGTATTTTATCGGGGCTATATTATGCTAAATCAAAAATGTTGCCAGGTGAAAAATATACTATTTTATATGGTGCAACAGAGCATAAAGCGGTCCCTGAATCATTAAAGCACTGGAACAATATTCTTGAAGTTAATGCAAAAATAAAAGCGATACCTGTGAATCATAAAGGCGATCTTGACTTAGATTTTATTGCTAAAGAAGTCCCAAATGCTTTAATGATTTGTACAATGGCTGTTAATAATGAAACGGGTGTATATCAGGATTTAGCACGTTTAGAGGACGTGATCCGACAACATAGCACATCTGTATTTTGGCTGGTTGATTGTGTGCAAGCGCTTGGTAAAACATCGTTAGCATTAGCTAACACCAGCATTGATTATGCCCCTTTTAGTGGCCATAAGTTATATGGACCAAAAGGTATTGGTTTTGTTTATATTCGAGAAAATGCCCCTTTCACCCCTTTTATTGCAGGCGGAGGACAAGAAGGAGGTTTACGCTCAGGTACTGAAAATTTACCTGGTCTTGCTGCATTAAATGTTATTTTTGATATGTTGCTATCAACTCAAGATGATAGTTTTAGCGACATAACACAATTAAATCAATTTAGAACACAATTAGTAAAGACCTTAAAACGTGCATTTCCTAAGGTAGTATTTAATCATAGCTTTGATAATAGTGTACCAACGACATTGAATTTTTCAATTCCAGGATTTAGCTCTAAAGAAATGATGGATTTATTTGATGCAGCTAACATTCGAGTGAGTTCTGGTTCTGCTTGTAGTTCAAAAGTTACCCGCAGTTTTGTGCTTGATGCTATGGGATTACCTAAATGGCAAAGTGAGTCAGCGATTCGGATGTCGTTTGGACCTGCGATGACACAAATAGAAGTTGATGAAGCCTGTGAACGTATTGAACAATCAGCTGATGCTTTAGGCCAAAGTTGCTTAACACTAGATTCTAATTCACTTGACCCACAAACTAAATTAGATGGCCTAGTACAATTTAAAATCGGTGGTAGCTCTACTTGGTTATATGTTGATAAAACAACACAATCAGCAATTGTTATTGATCCCCTAGCTGAGATTACAACACGATTAATGACAATATTAAGTTGCCAAAAGTTAACGTTAACCGCAGCAATAGATACCCATGGCCATGCGGATCATGTTTCAGCACGAGAACAACTTGTTAAAACAATCCAACCTAACAAACCCACTGATTCATTAGGTTGGCCTGCAGAACATCAATATTACACACTCAATGGCCAAAGCTATCCAATGATCAATGTTGGCACTAAATATTTAGTCAACGTGGCAACACCCGGTCATACTGACGATAGTATTAGCTTGTTATTATGTTCTGCTCAAGAGCAATCAGAGCAGTTGGTTATTGATTATGTGTTTAGTGGAGATCTAATTCTGATTGGTAGTTTAGGGCGCACTAATTTTTCGACCAGTAGTGCTCAAAAAATGTTTCAAAGCTTACAATTACTGCACAGCATTGTTGGTAATAGCAGCTTGTTGTGTACCAGTCATGATTATAACAATGAATTTGTAACCACTATTGGGGTTGAAATATCCCGTAATAGTTTACTGGCTGATGTAATTAATCAAACATTGACCGAGATGCAATTTGTACAGAAAAAAACACGGTTAGATAACCATATTGCTGATGAAGTGGGTAGCGAAATACTCTGTGGTGCTTTTATCGATTCGTGTCAGAAAAACGCAGTTATAGAATATGATACACAATCATTAGCGTATGCAATGCAAAAAACTAATTATATTAAACTGATTGATATAAGAGAACCACATGAGTATATACTCAATCATGATCAGCAATTTAGCTTAAATGTGCCATTAACCCGTCTAGTTGATTTTATTTCAACCCATCAAGATAAGGCGCAAAAATTAGTCTTGGTGTGTCGCAGCGGTAGTCGCTCTCATATAGCAGCACAAGCATTATCACGCTTAGGCTTTAAAAATGTTGGACATTTAAAAGGTGGTTATGCTTTATGCCATTAAATATGTATTACATCCGTACTGGGT
This sequence comes from Alteromonadaceae bacterium, assembly GCA_041890515.1. Taxonomy (GTDB): domain Bacteria; phylum Pseudomonadota; class Gammaproteobacteria; order Enterobacterales; family Alteromonadaceae; genus Colwellia_A. The sequence goes on along the minus strand of JASDWX010000063.1, from coordinate 8,633 downwards.
TCAAATAATAAGTGTATAGTTTAAATAGGTGATAAAGGTGGTCAGCTCAATACATGTTAGACACTATTTCTTTATAAAGACATGCCGTAGTCGAAAATATACAACTGCTCTACAATGTAAGATTGACCGCTTAAATAAAAAAGTAACGTGTGGCCCTGACCAAAGATCAGGGTAACTTAGACAGGATAAAAAAGAGCTTGGTCAACCAAATCGTATCCCCTCAGTTAAGTAACCATTTATATTTTTCTCCACCGATTCAAACCTTAGAACTTTGAAAAATCCAGGTCTACATGAAGTCGGTGGTTGTTGTACCAAATGGATGTGCGACTATTTGATGCGTGCGAAGATAAGTGGCGACACATCAATGCTGCATAACTTACGGTGCTTTCATATTTTGGTGGTTTTTAGCCATTTTTTTCCTAAAAACTATGTTTAAATTAACTGAAATTCCAATCTAAATTTCAATCTAAACTTCAACGTTTTTTGTAGGTGATTAATCAATTATCTCTAATAAATGATCACTTTGAAATAACTTAAAAAATTGACTTTAAGGTGTTTGTGCCGATTTTCTCTCCACTCTTTTTAGCTGTTTTTTTAGCTGTTTATGGTATTGAGCCATTTCAGCTAAGCGTTGTTCTTTTTCTATTACAGATAATGGTTGATACATTAATGCTTCAAAACATTTTGTATAAGCTAAAAAACTGAAAGTAAGAAAGGGAAACGTGTGGATGACTAAAGTTGAAAATTGATTTGCAGGCATTGTTAACGGTTTTGCTAACCCTTTAGTTTTTAATATCGCTAAAATTTGCTGATACTGGATTAGCCATTTACCTATAGGTTTTTTATTATATTTTCTTATGTTTATTAACCACAACGTCATCATCATTAAAATTAAAGAACCGCCAATAATTCCTCCTACTTTCCAAGGTCTAAAATGGCCGAACCATTGTGTTATTAAGTCATATTGTTTTTTAGACGAATAACCTAAAACCAAACGTGCCCACTGATAATCTAAAGCATCCAGTTGTAACCTAAGAGAGTTTATCCAAGCAAAATGTTTATAACGATGTAAGCTAAGTAGGTCGTTATTAAACAACCCTTCTTGCTGTATCGTATGGGATAACCCTTTCTCAACGCGTTCAGGATTTACGGCTGCAGTAGGATCAACCCTAACCCAACCTTTGCCGTCTACCCAGACTTCTGCCCAGGCATGCGCATCATATTGATAAATACTTAAGTGGCCACTTTGTTTATTGTACTCGCCACCTAAATATCCAGTGACTAATCTTGCCGGCGTACCTGACGCTCTCATTAAAAAGGTGAATACACTGGCATAATGTACACAAAATCCTTTTCTAGATTGATAAAAAAATTGGTCTAATTCATCACCTGATAGTAATGGCGGGGTAAGCGTGTAGTAAAAACTTTGTTCCCTGATCGTATCTAAAATAGCCTGAGCCCTTTGAGTTTCATCAGGATACAACTCTTTCATTTTTAGTGCTTTCGCTTGTAACCTAGGATTACTATCCTTAGGTATATGTAAATTTTTTAACCTTTCGTTGTTACTTAATGATGCGTTAAGTAATGAATCTGTATAGCTATTGATTTTATAGCTTGAAGTTTGACTAATAGGCTTACTACTTCTAACCGTATAATTAGGTAATGACAAAATACTGATTTGATTACCCACTATATTTATTGCATCGACAACCGCTAAAGAATACAGCCAATGCTGATAACTAGGCTCAACTATCACTTGGTAATGTGTTTTCGTTCCAATTAACGGTGGAACATCACCAATAATATTATGCGTAGTTTCTTTACTGATTAATGGCATAGTTTTGCTTTGTTTCCATGTCCGTCCGTCAAAGTCATCCATCACGAGTGCTCGCCAATACAATTGGTTGTATTGTGGTTGTTCGGTAAAAAATTTTACTCTAAAGGCAAGCGCGGATGATCTGGCTAGTTTAGCTATACCTCCTGGTGTAACACTTTCAGATAAACCTGTTTGGGCAGACTTGGAGGAAGGGACTTGCCAAAATGGTGCTAATCTAGGAAAGAATATAAATAACACGATAGCAAGGGGAATACTTTGAAGCACCGCTTTAGTTGTTTGTGTGAGTGGTTGTTTAACGTTTTTTGTTGGAAAAAAATACGCTAACAAAATACTTAAATTTAAAAGAAGTAAACAAAAAATAAATAATGATATCAATAAAGATTGAGAAAATATTAGCACTGAGGCAAGTATGAAAATTCCCAGTAATATAATTTGATAAAAATCTTTACGCGAATCCATCTCTAAACTTTTTAGCGCATAAGCAAAACAAAGTAAATGTAACATGCTGAGCAACACACCAAGTTCTTTACCTGTTATGGCTATAGCAATACATCCAGAACAAGCTATCAACAACAAAATTATTCGGTGCGGTTTTTGAGTTGGCTTAACAAATACTAATATTCTCCAACATAGACACAAAGCGATAATGGCTAACATCCAACCACTTAATTCATTTATAAGTAGCAATAAACTTAGCATTTGGCATAACAATAATGCCCAAGCACTTTGTATCGATATCACCGGTTTTTTTGGTATCGCGTTACCTATAGTCATGCACTTAGCCTAGGGTAAATAGCTAAAGCCATTAAACACTGTTTGAAATGGTGTTCGCCTTGTGCAGGAGATATTTCTCCATGACCTAAATCTAGACCGAATATTTGACCCGCATAATTGTATTCATTAACCATAAAACATAAATACTGTAACTGCTTTTCTACTCCGTGGTTTGGCATATCAGTGAGTTTCAACCAACGAATTGAACCTTCCTCTTTTTGATAATGTTTTGTTAAAAGCCCTTGCCCTCTCGCAAATTGTTTCTATGCGATACGTGAAGAGGGTTCGCCTAAAATATGTGTTTTTAATTCAAAAAAATCGTCAGTACCCGGTTTACTATTTTGTAAGAGTGAACTTGCTTTTGAAGACCCTGTGAAACTATTGAGGCTATTATTGAGTCTAATCGCTTCAGGATAAACGGTACATTCATGATCAAAATCAATTCTTGTCCATGTGATAAATAAACCTAAAGAGTATTCACTCCACACTTTCAATCTACCGGGGTGATAAACCCCTCGGTTATCGTAAAAGTCCGAAACATAAATAGTTTGCTCTCCTGTCACACTTTTAGATAAATGTGTCACTTGCTGGTCATCAAAGCAAAAATTTAAATCTACACGTTTATTGCGAGCTGATATTTTTATAGGAAATGAAATGTTCTGTTTTGCATATCCCTTAATTTTTTTATCCGAAGATAAGACTATCCCTGACAAATTATAGAAACTATGCATCATGGTCGTAATAAACAAACTCGCCATTAAATAACTTAATAACATGATGACATTATTTTGATAGTTTGTTGCTAAAAGAAATAACAACACCACGAAAAAAAGATATAAATAACCAAAACGTGTAGGCATTATAAAAATATTATGGTTCGATAACTTATGTTGACTTGCAGCAGGAATACGACGCTTTAGCCATCGATTCAATCGTCGCTTTATTAAGTGTTTGATAAAAAACTTTAAGGGATTTACGGTTGATTTCACTAACGCCCCTTATTCTTAGTTAAGTATTTTAGTTTGTAAATTTGAGGTTTCATGCACTCAGTGGATTTAGCACATCAACTTGTGCAATAACTTGATCAGAAATCTTTGCCTCGTGTTCACCAAAATTGCTCGATATTAACTCAAGTCGATGCTGACATACGGAACTAAACACAGTTTGAATGTCTTCAGGTATGACATAAGTTCGTGCTTCCATAAATGCCCATGCTTTCGCAGCACTGACTAATGCTTGGCCTGCTCTTGGTGATAAAGGTCTACCAGAAAAATCTATACGTCTACTGACGTGATTTAAAGCGATTACATATTCAATAATATTATCTGAAACCGTTATTTTTGATACCGCTAATTGCATAGCCATGAGTTTATTAGTATCAACACAAGGTAATATTTTTTTATAGATTTCGTGACTACTTTCACTTAATAAAATCTTTTTCTCTGCTTCAATATTAGGAAAGCCTAAAGATATACGCATCATAAAACGATCAAGTTGAGACTCGGGTAAAGGGTATGTCCCTGCATGCATTAAAGGATTCTGTGTCGCAATAACAAAAAAAGGTTGCGGTAATTCATAAGTTTGCCCATCAATACTAACTTGATTTTCTTCCATCGCTTCAAGTAACGCACTTTGTGTTTTAGGGCTTGCTCTATTAATTTCATCACTTAATACCACTTGATTAAATATTGGGCCTTTATGTAGTTCAAACTGCCTATTTTCAGGGTTGAAAATAGAAATACCAATAACATCAGCAGGTAACAAGTCACTGGTAAATTGTGTGCGTTGATAACTAAGTCCGAGTGATTTTGCCAACACTTGAGCGAGTGTGGTTTTCCCCATGCCGGGTAAACCTTCTATTAAGATATGACCTTTTGCTAATAAACACGCGAGTGCTAAGCGTATTTCTTTAGGTTTACCTAAAACCACTGAGCCTACTTGATCTAATATTGCTGAAACTAAACATTGCATTAAGTAACTACCACATCATTTACAAAAATTAAAATTACTCAATCAACATATCAATAAAATACGAGGACTTCTAACAAAAGATCAATAATTGAGTGTGATTAATATCTTGCTTTGATAATAATTAACAATAAGACGAGTCCAATGTGAGCATTCTATTCATTTGAATTTATAAACCACGATGATTAACTCTATTTCCCTTCCTTATACAAAAAAAGACTGCACATTTTGTGCAGCCTTTTAAAGTCAAGTTGAAATATCCGTTTAAAATTAGTAATTTTTAACGTTATAAAACATGATACTTAGAATGAAAAATCTTCGCTATCTAAAGCCATCATAGCATCAACACCACCTTCAATACATGCGGCATGCCCTTGAGCTCTAGGTAATATACGCTGAAAGTAAAACCTTGCTGTTTTAATTTTAGCTTCGTAAAAGGCTTTATCTTCGCCACTTTCTGCTAACTTACTTTGCGCAACAGAGGCCATTTTCGCCCAGAAATAACCTAAAGTAACGTAACCAGCAAACATCAAATAATCTACTGATGCTCCACCAATTTCATCGGCGTTTTTCATTGCCTTTTTGCCAACATCACCAGTAATACTCTGCCATTGTTGAGAGTATGAGGCTAAATCTTTTACATAGTTACTCATTGCAGGAGTATCAGCGTTGTCTTGACAGAAAGTTGCGATGTCAGTCATAAATGGTTGTAAAATTTGACCTTTACTGCCTAAAATTTTACGTGCTAATAAATCTAACGCTTGAATACCCGTTGTACCTTCATAGATACAACTGATTTTAGTGTCGCGCATTAACTGTTCCATGCCCCACTCTTTGATAAAACCATGTCCGCCAAATATTTGCACACCATGGCTCGTACATTCAAAACCTAACTCGCTCAAAAATGCTTTTGCAATTGGGGTTAACAAGGCTAATTTATTATCTGCTGCAGCTTTAATGTCGGTATCTTTTTCAGCATGTGTAATATCTACTAACTGCGACAAATATCCAATAAGCGCTCGACCGCCTTCAGAAATAGATTTTTGAGTTAACAGCATTCTACGTACATCTGGATGAACAATAATAGGATCGGCAGGCCCGTCTGGGTTTTTAACACCGCTAATAGAACGCATTTGTAAGCGGTCTTTCGCATAAGCTAGTGAGCCTTGGAAAGAGGCTTCAGCTGCCGCTGAACCTTCCATTGCTACACCTAAACGCGCTGAGTTCATGAAAGTAAACATACAAAATAAGCCGCGATTTACTTCGCCAATTAAATAACCTTTTGCGTTATCGAAATTAATAACACAGGTAGCATTAGCATTAATGCCCATTTTATGTTCAATTGAACCACAACTAACGGCATTTCTATTTGCTATTGAACCATCATTATTGACATTAAATTTTGGTACGATAAAAAGTGAAATACCTTTACTACCTTCAGGAGCTCCAGGAAGTCGAGCGATAACAATATGAACAATATTATCGGATAAATCATGTTCACCCGCTGAAATAAATATTTTTGTACCCGAAATGGCGTAACTACCATCATCATTCAGTTCAGCTTTTGTACGTAACATACCTAAATCAGTACCGCAATGCGGTTCTGTTAAACACATGGTTCCGGTCCAGCTACCTTCAACTAACTTAGGCATGAATTGTTGTTTTTGTTCATCGGTGCCATGCGCTTCAATTGTCGCGAGCGCTCCATGACTTAAACCGGGATACATAGCAAAACTGTGATTCGCAGCAGACATCATTTCACTGATAGCGGTGTTAAGTGAATAAGGTAAACCTTGCCCACCAAATTCTTCACTTTGAGACAATGTTGGCCATCCACCTTCAACATACTGTTTATAAGCATCTTTAAAGCCGTCTGGAGTGGTTACTATACCATCAGTCCATGTACAGCCCTGTTCATCGCCTATCTGATTCAATGGAGCGATAACCTGTTCTGTAAATTTTGCCGCTTCAGCAATAATTGCATCAACCATATCTTCGCTAGCATCATTGTAACCTAACGTTCGATAGTGCTTGTCACAGTCTAATAACTCTTGCATTACAAACTTTATATCACGTATAGGGGCTTTATATTCAGGCATCTTTATTCTCCAAAAAATTCATTATTAGGCGTTGACTTTACTATTCAACATTTTAAATGCAAGTGGTCATACCACATGATATTATCGAGATGTTATTAATTAGTCAAATGAATTAAATTTATCTCTGACTATTCGGTATTCGTATAGTGAAGATTGAAGTACATAAAAGATTGAGCGGGAACTTTCCCTTTACTATATGTATTTTGAATAGCCTGTCATTACAATTATTCATTGGTTTTATAATGTTATCGGCTTTAGCATAAATTAGTGATATATCACATTTTATTTCTGATACACGGTTGTATGTGTTTAAAGTGAATGATTATCAACGATTTCTGATTGAATAACATCAGAGTTGTAGTGCAGCCTCATATAACTCTCCCCATTATATGAGGCTATTTTAAATATATAAAGGAACCTATATGTCTTTAACCGCCATGTTAGAAAAACGCTATTCAGCTCGTGCTTATTTGAATACTCCAGTAGAGCAAGACCTTTTAGATACTATATTCAAACAAGCACAAAGCGCTCCTTCTAATTGTAATGTACAACCTTGGCAAACCTGTGTGGTTTCAGGACAAAAAAAAGACTCATTAAAGGATGATTTATTAAAGGCGGTAATGAGCGGTACACCTCCAAACCCCGACTTTAACTGGTTGCCAAAATATGAAGGCATTCATAGAGACCGTCAATTTGGATCAGCAAATGCACTGTACAGTTCCATTGGTGTTACCCGTGAAGACAAAAAAGGACGTCAGTTAGCCATGATACGTAATTGGAGCTTTTTTGATGCGCCTCATGTTGTTTTCTTCACCATGGATAGATACCTCGACATTATGGGCGCGGTTGACTTAGGCATATACGCACAAACATTATCGTTGATAATGTCTGAACACGGCTTATCCAATTGTATGCAAGGCGCATTAGGCCAATTTCCAGATCCTGTCAAAAAAGCGCTAAATCTACCCGAACAAAGAGGTATTTTGTTTGGTATGTCATTTGGTTACGCTGATGAAAGTGCGCCTGTGAATAAAACACGTACTGATCGCGAAGAAATTACTAATGCTGTTAGTTTCTTTAAATAGACCTGCGTAAGTAAAAGCAGACGATGGAACTAGAACATAAGTATGTACTTATTAATGATGTAAACATTCATTATATGGCTGCGGGGCCAACCAAAAATAAAATATCGATAGGTCCAGCCCTTATATTTCTGCACGGTTTTCCAGAATATTGGCAGACGTGGCAGAAGCAATTAATGTTTTTTTCAAATGAGTATCATGTTATTGCGCCTGACTTACCTGGGTATAACTTAAGTGATAAACCACAAGACGTTTCATTTTATCAAATGGCTAATTTAATTGAATTTATGGCTAAGTTCATCTCAACAGTTAGCCCTACTGAAAAAGTTCACTTAATTGCGCATGATTGGGGGGGCGCTATTGCTTGGCCTTTAGCAGCATTTCATCCTCAACTCATCGAAAAGTTGGTGATAATAAACGCAGCACACCCAAGCACATTTACCCGAGAAATGATTACAAACCCAGTGCAACGCGATAAGAGCGCCTACATACACGATTTAATAAGTATGGATGCTGAAACATTATTATCTAAAGACAACTATCAATACCTGAGTGAAAAAATGATGGTGAGCTCAAACCCAAATATTTTCAGCAAAAATATAAAAGACAAATACCGACAAGCTTGGAAGCAACCAGGGGCAATAAACGGAATGTTACAGTACTATCGTGCGATGCCTCAATTGGCAGCCGTAATATCAGATGACAAACATCAGAATGAGGTATCAACAGGGCCAATACAAAACACTGCAAAGATGAAAATTCCAAATATCCGTATTAATGTACCTACACTCATATTATGGGGTGAACAAGATCAGGCGTTTGTAAAAGAAAACCTCAATGGCATTGAGCATTTCATACCTGATTGCACTATAG
>JASDWX010000062.1:5324-20642 GCA_041890515.1 Alteromonadaceae bacterium | reverse complement strand
GTTTAGTGCTGGCGTAGTGTCAAACAAGGTAAAGCATACCTTTTTAAAGGCTTCTTTTTTACAACGAGTTTTTAGTGACTTCCAAACGGATTGATTACGATAGTAATAAATACCATTACGACAATGTAAGTAGGGAATATTTGTAGCTTTCATGTAGCAGTCCATGTAGCAAAATGCTAAAAAGATGCGTAAGCTGTTGATTTCAAAAGATTGGGTGGCAACCCAAGCAGCCACACCTCGGCACATGAGTCGTCTGCTGCGGTTGCTTCCTTCCGGATCTGGCCGAGTTCACAGAGTATCATTGCGAGGGGACCGAAAGGGTCACCATAGAAAGTTGTAGCTCTCACTGCAACGGCGCGAATTATCGCTAAAGAATTAGCTTGATGCAAGCGCTAGTTTTATAAATAAAACCGTTCGCTTGTTTTTTAACCAAACAAGCAAGCATATACCTTAACACCATATTTATTTATGAACGTTGACGTGCTAAACGTTCATTAATTTCTAATAACACTGATTTGATTACGAGTAAATTTTCTTTACCTAAACGTAATAAGAGTTTATCTGCATCATCTAGCGCTTCTACTTCGGCATCTTTATAACGAAACATAACACTTGGGCGGACTAAATCTAATGAATCTTTTGGAATTTCCATATCCAGCACTTTAGTAATTGCGTGATGTAATACATCGGTGAAATTATCATCCGGATAACCGAGCTCAGCATAGGCTTGATCTATCAAAGGTTTCATTTCGAAATACCATTGCACCAGTGTCTCACTGTCAAAAGATCTCAATAAATCAACATAAAGGGTAAATCGACGTGTTGATGATTCATCCCACTTCCAATCACTACTTGCACCATTTTTAACTTCACTCGCTAAAAATTTGGTACTAGGCTCAATAAGAGGACTATGTTCGTAAGCTACATTACCTTGTGAAAAATTATCAGTAAATACAACAAAACGACGAATCATATCTTGATTAATCACAAGTTTTAAAAGCTCTTTACGCCAAGTATAAGTGGGTAATTTTTGCTGGATCCAAGCATCACTTTCATCTAAGCTTGGTAATACTGGTAAAGGCTCAATTTCAACAATAGGTCCAGGTTCAACCTCAGGAACTAAAATTTCAGGTTCAATAATTTCAGGTTCTGGATTAATTTCAGCCTTTACAATAGGTGGAGGAATAACCTCAGCTATTATTTCTTTTTGAGTAGATGAAACATATAACCATACTAAACCAGCTAGCACTATAGCAATAATAACGGCAATTATGCCCCAAGAGGTTTGTTTGCCTGTTTGTGTTTGATCTTCCATAGTTACCTATTATTCAATTTATCTAAAGAAATAAATGATGATGAACCATTGCAACGTGTTTTCAGGTAAGTTGCAAGAGAAACACATGATCTAAATGATTTTTAATTCAGTTTCTCTATTTTTATTTATTACATCTTTTCGATTATAATACGGCATCTTCTTGATTTTCAGGCATTGCTTTTATAAAAGCAGGTATCTGATTACAGCGTTCAACAATACTATTAATGAAAGGATATTTTGACATATCAACCTTAAATCGCTTTGCATTGTAAACTTGAGGTACAAGGCACAAGTCAGCAATTGTTATATGATCACCATAACAGTATTCGCCAGATAATTTTTTAAGTTTTTCTTCTAAAGCAGTAAAACCAATCCCCATCCAGTAATGACTCCAAGCTGATTTATCTAATTCATCAATGGCCAATTTTTTTACTAAATATTGTTGAACTCTCAAATTATTTACTGGATGAATTTCACAAGCGATGTCTAAGGCAAGTGCTTGAACTTGCGCTTTATCGTAAATACTTTCAGGATAAAGTGGTGATTGTGGGTATTGATTGTCTAAGTAATCCAATATAGCCATACTTTGATTTAAGACTAGTTCACCATTAACAGTTTTATCAATTAACGTTGGCACTAAATGAGTTGGATTCAACGCTGTATATTCTTCACTGTACTGTTCACCACCATTTTTTACTAAATGTACTGATACAGATTCACAATCAATGTTTTTTAAATGCAAAGCGATTCTTACTCGATAAGCAGCGGATGAACGCCAATAGCCAAAAAGTTTCATGTTATCTCTCTATTCGTTATCTTTATGAGTGTTCTATATTTTTACAGTTTTTTTATTAATATCATATTCTCGCAATTTATTCGCAATCGCGGTATGACTTAAACCTAATTTTTTAGCTAACTGTCGAGTACTTGGATAAGCCGGATATAGTTTTCTCAGTAAATCTGCTTCAAAACCTTTTACTGCTGCGTCTAAAGTTCCTTCAAACTCTTGTTCTAGGTAGCCATGCTCACGTGTATAAGCAGGTAATTGCAAGTGAGAAGTCATCACAATACTACCTTCCATTAATGATACAGCGCGAATTAATACATTTTCAAGTTGGCGTACATTGCCTGGCCAAGGATAATGTTCAATAAAATCACGGCAATCATCTGACATAGTAACAATAGTTTTACCAATTTGTTGTCCAAACTTTACAATAAAAAACTCTGCGAGTGGAATAATGTCAGAGCGTCTATCACGCAGAGAAGGTATATTTAAACCAAGTACGTTCAGTCGGTAGTACAAATCCTCTCTGAAATCTCCGGTAGACACCATATTCAACAAATCACAATTTGTAGAACTGATTATTCTAACATTAACTTTTATCTCTTGTTCGTCATTAACTCGTCGGAAAATACCGTCTTGGATAACGCGAAGAACTTTAGTTTGCAATTTGGGCGACATCTCTCCAACTTCATCAAGAAAAATTGTTCCCCCATCTGCTGATTCAAATATTCCACGCTTAGCTTTAATATCTCCTTGTGATCCAGCACCAAAAAGCTCGGTTTCTGCGGCGTCATCTGGTAATGCTGCGCAACTTAACATCATAAAAGGGTTGTTGCTTCGGTCACTAGCTGCATGACATGCATGCGCCAAAAGCTCTTTTCCTGTACCTGTTTCACCAACAATTAGCATTGAAGAATCGAGTAATGCCATACGTTTAGCTTCACGAATAACTTTGCGCATAGTGCCACTACTCGCTTGAATGCCTGCAAAATTATTTTCATTAACTTGTTTAAAAGCACTAATCTGCTGCCCTAACCGCGCTTCTGATTTTAAAATCAACACTGCCCCAGCCAAAACAGCTACATCACTTTGGTCGGTAACATGGATGGGCATGATATCTGCAACAAAATCATCATCTTGAAACTTTAAACGACGAGTTTGAGCAAGGACTTCGTCAGCGTCTAACCAACGGCTAAAATTAAAACCTTTCAGCCAATTACTTACGTTATCACCGACAATCTCATGCTCTTTACAGCCCATGATGCCTGCAGCGACTGTATTAACAATACGAATATCGCCTTTTGCATCTATAGACATAAATGGATCTGGAAAAGTCTTAATTAACGTTGATAGTTCATTACGTTCACGTTCAGATGGCATAAAAGGGGTAGTTTTAACATCATTCACCCCCTCAATTAAGCGTAAACGTGGCATGAATGTTTGTAATTCACTAAATTCTAAATCGGGAATGTTGATAAATATTTCACCCGGCTGCTTTAGTTCGATACCACGTAAACTGATCTTATGCTCAACAAATATCTCTAATACTTCTCGTGCAATACCTACTCGATCACAACATACAATTTCTAAACGCATTTATCTTACCTCAATAGCCAAATATCTCCATTTGCTATTGTAAACTAATTTGTACAATAAAAAAAAGCCCCCTAAGGTAGGAGGCTGTTATTATGAATGTAAGTAAATATTACAAAAGCTTATCTGTTTTAGCTGCGCAAATAAAATCATTGCGATGCAGCCCTTTAATCGCGTGTGTCCACCAAGTTATTTTTACTTTTCCCCACTCTAATAAAATAGCAGGATGATGAAACTCTTCTTCGGCTAATTCAGAGACTTTATTTGCAAATGCCCATGATAATTTATAGTTTTTAAACTTGTATTCACGTTCAAGCATCATCACACCGTCGCGAACTTCAGGGATCCAATCAGGTATTTGTGACATTAATGTTGGTAATTCTTCATCGCTAACTTGTGGCGCGCCAACTTGGCATGCTTCACATTTTTGTACAGATAATTGCTCAGTCATCTCTTTTCCTTAACTTACTTTTTTGATTTCTTTGGCTGGAAACTTTGCTGGATGTAAACCTAACGCTTTGGCTTGCTCAACCAACTCCATAATATCGGATACTTCATGTTTTCTTAAATTATCTAAATCACTTACTTTATTTAACATATAGTAAATGGGCTGTATTACATCAATGCGATAAGGTGTTCTTAATACATCGAGTATTTCAAGTTTTTCACGCTCAACACTATCACCAGTCGCATGGTAAGTTTCACTTGGCGAAGATAAGATACCTCCACCATAAATTTTAATGCCGTCTGCTGTATCCAACAAACCAAATTCAACCGTGAACCAATATAAACGCGCTAAAAAGACCCTTTGCTCTTTCGTTGCATTCAAACCCATTTTTCCATAGGCTTCAGTGTAATCAGCAAAAGATTTATTTGTTAGTAGCGGGCAATGACCAAATATCTCATGAAAAATATCAGGTTCTTGTAAATAGTCTAGCTCTTCTCTGCTACGAATAAATGTAGCTACTGGAAATTTTTTCTCTGATAACAATTTAAAAAATGCGCCAAAACCAATTAATGCGGGTACTGGCTCACATTCCCATCCTGTTGTTTCTTTAAGAACTTTACTAACTTCACCAAGTTGAGGAATTCGGTCATGTGGTAGATTTAGTAATTTAGATCCAAACTTATATTCGTCACACGCTTTATCTTCAACACATTTTAATTGACGAGTGATTAATTCTTTCCAGACACTATTTTCTTCATCTGACCATTGAATATAACCATTTTCGTCAGCAACCCTCGAACTATATTTCGTCGCCTTCCCCATGATACTACCTTATTTACATTTTTATCATGACTCACTAACGAGTAAGCCATATTGGTGTATTGATAATAAAACAAGCATGGTATGAAAAGCACGAAACGGCAATCGGCTACTTATTAACCAGAAAATAATAGCGTATAGAATAAATTACAAAAATGTAAAGGTATAAATAATAACAAATATAATCAGATAGTTAGAAAAGTATTTTTTGTTGAGTGCTAATAATATTCATTATTTTATCAACAGTTTTTTGACCTGACTGAGTATTTTTTTTCTAACATGAGCAATTTTTGGCGTATTTTCTTCAAAAGGAATGGGGCGACAAAGTTTAATTGTCTGAATACCTAAACGTGACGTTAACATACCGGCACCTAATCCTTGAGCCATGCGTGCTGATAATTTTCCTAATAATTCTGCTCCAACAAGATCTGCACCTAAATCGATGACTAACTCACTTGCGCCAGCATAAGCCATATTAACAAAAACTTGTTTGATTAATTTTATTCGACTCCAATAACCGATTTTTAAACCGTAAAGTCCCGCAATTTTATCAATCATTCTTAAATTACGCCAAAACATCAGCATCATATCTACTAAGGCTATTGGACTTAAAGCAACTAAAACCACAGCCTCTGTTGAAAACTTTGCTACTTCAGCAAGCGCTTTATCATCGACTTTTGTTAATACTGCTCGGGAATATAACTGCAGTAACTCTTCATCACTGTATTCGTCTTTAGCGAATAACGCCCAACTTTTTTCATGTTCTGACATTAAGTCACAAGGCAAATTTGCAGAAATGTTTGCACATAACGCTTTTACATTAACATTTCGATGAACAGCCAACTTAGGCGACATTATATCTTTTGCTTTAGCCTGCGTGCGTTGTTGGCGTTTAAATTGCTTTAAAGCTGAGTATTCTCTTATTGCCGTTGAGCCAACAATGGCCGATAACCCAAATAATAAAACCCCATACATAGCAGCTAAAAAAGGAGATTGAGCAAATCCCTGTTGAAAAAAAGTAAATGTCTCTGCCGCAACAACCCCGGTAAAAACAATACCTACAACTCGCCATAGCCAACGGGGTTTAGTTTTCTCTCCAACATACTCTGGGTGTTCAATTAAGGATATATCTTCTTCTGTTTGCCAGTCATCGTTTTCAACAAATATTTGCTGGTCCATTGATGGCAAATTACTTTTTTTTGCTCTTAACTCATCATGATCAAAAAGAATTTGTTGTTGATATTTTTCATCAAGTTCATTCATTTCATTTTATCTCCAAGCAAAAACTGCATCACTTGATCCATTCTTAAATGCGGTAAACATTCATGCTGACCTATGGATTCGTAAGGGGAAAAGCGGATATAATTAAAAGTCTCTTTTTGCCAAAACTCTTCATCTGGCAGTTTACTTGGCACTGCGCCAGGAAACACTGTAATTAGCTCACCATTTTCTGATCGTTTTCCACGAAGTACCGGAATCTCTTGCCCTTGATAACGACTCTTACCTGCTTGTGTAGTTTTAACCGACGCCAACGCCAATGTTTTCATTTCTATGACATCATAATTAAGTTGGTGTTGTGTTTGATAGACTAACTCATCCAGTAAACGTACTAAATTTTTATGCTGCTCTGGGGTAACATGGTCTGCTTTTGTTGCAGCAAACAATAATTTATCGATTTTGGGAGCGAACAATCGGGAAAAAATACTACTTTGACCATAGCTAAAGCTTTGCATGATCATCGTCATGGCCATTTTTAAATCCGCAAAACTTTCAGGTCCATTATTCAATGGTGTTAAACAGTCCGCCAACACAATTTGTCGATCGAAATTTACAAAGTGTTCTTTATAAAAAGCTTTAACAACACGTTCTTTATATTCAATAAATCTAGCTCTTAACATACCAATAAAGCAATCATCATTGGCATTTTGATAAGCATTTTTATCGATGTGTTCAAAGTTTGTAAAAGGAAAAAACTGTAGAATGGGTGCATCTTCCAATTCACCAGGAAGGATAAAACGTCCAGGTTGAATAACCGACAATCCAAGTTCGTAACGAAAATGTAATAAAAGTTCCGTATATTCTTTTGAAAGATCAGCCAGTAATTGCTCGTCAATCGTTGCAAAAGGATCTATTTCATTCACTTGTTCTATGAAACTTTCAGCTGATTTAAATCTTGGCTGCGTATTAAGCAATTGTGTGGTTTGTTTTGACCACTGTTCAAACGTTTGACTTAACATAGGTAAATCAAGCAACCATTCACCTGGGTAATCAGTGATATCAAGATATAAAGTTGCCGTGTCACTCGCATATTTTAAGAGTGACTCTTTCGGTTTATAACGAATAGCTAAGCGCATTTCACTTATACCATGTGTAGGCTCAGGCCAAGTTGGTTCGGTTTGAGAAAAAGCGGTCATTGCTCTGTCATATTCAAAACGACCAATATGCAAGTGTTTTTGAGGAACTCGTTTCGCAGCAATAAACCGATCTTGGTGAACTACATTAAAAAAACCGAGTTGCGAATTATTTCCTTCATTAACAAGTTGGTTTACTAAAGAGGTAATAAAGGCGGTTTTTCCACTACGACTAAGACCTGTAACAGCCAAAGTAACGTGTTGATCAAGCGTTCGATTTAATAAATCATTCGCTTTTTGTTTTAATTTTTTAAGGTTATTTTTAGTTATTAGTGCCATGAGGTGTCTTAAAGGACTATTTAATCCGAGGCTAACGCCCAAGTTGCTATTAATATTTAATGGATACATTTAATCATAAACACAAGTGATAAGCTTAAATATTCCTTATAAATTATAAATAAAGTGGCTAAAGCCACTTTATTTATAATAGCTGATCACAGCTTATTAATTTCTCGAGAAACTGTAAACTCTGGTGATGTAACATAACGCTCCATGATACGAACTTCTCTTTCTAACAATTCGAATTTATGTTTAATATCGTGAAAGGCTTGTTTTGGTGGCTCTCCTGCCTGCCAAATACGAGACTTTACCTTAATCGATTCAGACGAAAGTTCAGCTTCTGTATGGTTTGTTTGTGTAGCATATTGTGATTGTGCTTTTGGGTCTTTTTTATTTAATGTGCCCGGTTTTTTATCTAAAATAAACCAACCAGCAATATAAATAACAATAAACCAACCCATCCCTAATAAGACACCTGAAACCACCAATATACGAACCAACCAAGTTTCCCATCCAAAGTAATCAGCTAGGCCTGCACAGACTCCAGCAATTTTTCCTTGGCTTGAGTTTCTGTATAATTCTCCACGGCGTTTTTGTGTCATACATTATTTCTCCAATCTGGTGTTTCAGCATCTAAAATAGCTTCAAGTGTTTTAATTCTATCTGTCATTTTATCTGCTAATTCAGAAAGTTCTGATAATTGCGTATATTCCTCCTCACTAAAGCCCTGGTTGATTTGGCGTTTACTTCTGTAATGTAAAATCAACCAAATAGGGGCTACCAACAACATAAAAATGATGACAGGAACCATAATAAGCTCTTCCACAATACTTCTCCTTATTTGTTATTCGTTATTCGTTATTCGTTATTCGTTAGTCAGTAAAAATGAGTTATTTAGCTTTCTTCTCTGATTTCATTTTAGCCTTTAATTGCGCTAATTCATCATCAATATTTTCATCCGATTCTAAATCAGCGATTTCATCTGCTAATGATTTACTGCCTAAATCAAGAGATTCTACTTGTGATTCAATATCGTCAATTTTACGTTCATAACTATTAAAGCGATTCAGTGCATCATTAACACGGCCACTATCGATATTCTTTTTTACTTTTAAGCGAGAAGTAGCTGTTTGTTCTCTCATAATAATTGCTTTTTGTCTCGACTTTGCATCAGCTAATTTGTCTTGTAATTGAGAAATTTCACTTTGTAATTTAGCAATATGGTCATCAACGTGACTCAACTCATCTATAAGTGATGCAGCATTTTCACTACATTTTTTCTTTTCAATCAAAGCTGCTCTAGCTAAATCTTCACGGCCTTTACTTAATGCTAATTCCGCTTTTTCTTGCCACAACTGCTCGTCTTTTTCAAAACGCATGGCTTGACGCGCTAAATCTTTCTTATCTGCTAATGTTTTAGCGGATGACGAACGCACTTCAACTAAAGTGTCTTCCATTTCTTGAATGATTAGTCTTACCATTTTTGCAGGATCTTCTGCTTTATCTAACAGGTTGTTAATATTCGAATTGATAATATCTGTAAACCTAGAAAAAATACCCATAACAACTTCCTCATTCATTTATTTTATTTGATTTTACTCTTATCCTTCATTCATGTTCTACGCCAAGTTTTATTATTAACTTAACCTTATGTTTTAAATAAAGTTATTAATATATAAAAAAACACTTCAAACCTGACGATTAATAAAATACACTATTTGTTAGTGAAATAAACCAATTATTAGGTCAGGCAATGTCACGTTTTAACCAAAAAGATAATCTTCTTGGGCAATCAAATAATTTTCTTGAAGTTTTAGAGCAAGTATCACAGATTGCTCCTTTGAGTAAACCCGTGCTTATTATTGGTGAAAGAGGCACAGGTAAAGAGCTTATTGCTGCTCGTCTTCATTACTTGTCTAAACGTTGGGATCAAAATTATTTAAAGCTCAATTGTGCTGCATTAAATGAAAATTTATTAGAAACAGAATTATTTGGCTACGATAGCGGTGCATTCACTGGCGCAGGAAAACGTCATGAAGGTCGCTTCGAACGTGCAGATAATGGCACATTATTTCTTGATGAAATAGCGAATACTTCAGGCCTAATTCAAGAAAAGTTGCTACGTGTTGTAGAATATGGTGAGTTTGAGCGTGTTGGTGGTTCAAAAACCATTACAACAAATGTTCGATTAATTGCCGCAACGAATGAAGATTTACCTACTTTAGCGGATGTAGGTGAGTTTAGAGCTGATTTACTTGACCGGCTTGCGTTTGATGTAATAACCCTTCCCCCGCTTCGAGAACGCATTGAAGACATATTACTTCTAGCTGAAAACTTTGCGATGAGTATGGCCCGTGAATTAGAGTTTGAACTTTTCAGTGGTTTTACCGAAAAGGCAAAGCGTTCAATGCTTGAATATCATTGGCCAGGTAATGTTCGTGAATTAAAAAATGTTGTTGAACGAAGTGTTTACCGTTGTAACAATCCACACTTACCCGTTCATGATCTTGTTATTGACCCTTTTGAATCTCCATACCGCCCATCTCAGCGTATTAAAACTCAAGATAGACTACCCGTTCCGGTTCAAAATTTTGATGAAGAGAGTAAAGAAGAAAAACGCCAAGAAGTCGTTCAACAACAAACTCCTGCAAATAAATCATTAGAGTTCCCTCTGTCATTGAAAGACCTTTCTCAAGACTATGAAATTGACCTTATTCAATCAGCTTTAGAAAATTGTCAATATAATCAAAAGAAAACTGCTGATGCACTCAAATTAACCTATCATCAACTAAGAGGTTACTTGAAAAAGTATAACTTATTAGAAAGTGCAGTAGACGAAGGGTAGTTTATTTTATATGTCGAGATTAGCCGTTAAACAACACTTGTTAAAAACAATATCATTACTCTTTTTATGTCTGCTATCGGCATGTAACACTGATAATAATGAATCACTAAGTAACCACAGTATTGTGTATTGTTCTGAAGGTTCTCCTGAAAGTTTTAATCCTCAAACGGTTACTTCAGGAACAACAATTGATGCAACGTCAAATCAATTGTACAACCGATTAATTTCATTTAGAGGAGAGGAAAACACGATCGCGCCTTCACTTGCTAAGTCCTGGCATGTAACACGTGATGGTAAAATGATCACATTTTATTTGCGTAAAGATGTCGCTTTTCATACAACAGATTATTTTACACCTACCCGTTTTTTTAATGCTGATGATGTGTTATTTAGTTTTAATCGGATATTGATGCCTGAACATCCTTTTCATCAAGTTTCTGGTGGTAGATATCCTTTTTTTCAAAGTGTTAGCTTCTCCAACGTTGTAAAAAGCATTGAAAAGATTAATGATTATACTATTCGTTTTAAATTCAAATACGCTGACAGTTCGATATTGGCAAACATCGCCAGCGACTTTTCTGTCATTTTGTCAAAAGAATATGCGGATGCGCTCGTGAAAAAAAATATTAAGCGCGAAATTGACATGTTACCTATTGGCACAGGCCCTTTTAAGTTAAAAGAATATCGTCCAGGTGCGTATATCCGTTACGCTCCTCATCAAAACTATTGGGATAAGGCAAGTAAACTTGAGCAACTTATCTTTGATATAACCCCAAGTAACACCGGACGTTTAACCAAGTTATTGGCTGGAGAATGTGATGTTATTGCTTTCCCTATTGCCCATGAAAAAATAAAAAGTAAACCCGAACTAGAGCTTCAAGCGGTAACTTCTTTTAATGTCGGATATCTTGGTTTTAATACACTAAAGCCACCCTTTAATAATATAAAGGTACGTCAAGCAGTTGCATTAGCTGTAAATAAACAAGCGATAATTGATACGGTATACCGATCGACAGCTGATATGGCACACAGTTTATTGCCTGCAACTTCTTGGGCTTACAATAAAAGTACATTGCCTCAAATCTACAATATATCTGAGGCAAAAAGGTTAATGAAAGAAGCAGGTCATTCTAATGGTTTCACCATGAACTTATGGGCTCTACCGGTACAACGTGCTTACAATCCTGACGCAGTCACTATGGCAAAATTAATTCAAGCAGACTTAAAAAAGATAGGAATAAGTGTAATCATTGAAAGTTCTCTTGATATGGGATCTTTTCTTGAACAGTTATCAAAAGGTGAGCATCAGAGCGTTTTATTAGGCTGGTCTGCAGATCATCCTGATCCTGATAATTTTTTCACGCCATTGTTAAGTTGTTCTTCAGCAGAAAGTGGTAACAACAGAACATTCTGGTGCAATGAAGATTATGATGACTTAATACAACAAGCCTTACAAACAACAAATGTCACACAACGAAAGGAATTTTATGCGCGCGCTTTAGATCTTATTTCCCAAGAAGTTCCACTTATACCTATTGCTCACTCTAAAAGATTCCAAGCAAGGAACAATTCTGTGAAAGGTGAGTTATTATCTCCTTTCGGTGGTATAGACTTTAGCAAAGTAAGTAAAAACTAATATGCTGACATTTACCCTGCGTCGCCTCAATTTATTTATTTTTACGATATTCTTACTGACGATGCTGTCGTTTAGCTTAAGTTTCTTATTTCCTGGTGATCAATTAATCAATATTTCTGGACAAATCAACGCTACCCCAGAACAACTTGTTATATTAGCTGAGCAATATAAAAGTCAAAGCAATATTTTTCAGCAATATTTTTCCTATGTAAATCATCTTTTTAGTGGTGATTTAGGTATTTCAATGGCTAGTCAATTATCGATTAGTTCTGAGATTATAAGTGTTTTACCCGCAACCATAGAACTTACTGTAGTGGCACTATGTATTGCGATGGTATTTGGTATTCCTATTGGATTTATCGCCGCTATTAACCATCGGAAAGTAACAGATAATATTATTTTAAGTATCTCAATGATCGGTTATTCGATTCCTGTTTTCTGGTTAGGGTTATTAGCCATTCTTATTTTCTCAATTCAATTAGGTTGGTTGCCTTCTGCAGGTAAAATAAGTTTACTTTTTGAAATAAACCATGTGACTGGCATTCAGTTTATTGATATTTTATTAAGTGACAGTCCTTATAAATGGCAGGCATTTAAGGATGCGAGCACGCATATATTTTTACCCGCTTTTGTTATTGCTTTAGCGCCAGCAACGATATTTGTCCGTTTAGCACGAACCGCAATGATGGACGTATTAGACAGCCAATACATACGTGCAGCCAAAGCAAAAGGTTTAAGCTTTCGTCAAATAATTTATCATCACGCAATAAGAAATGCCATGGTACATGTTATTCGAGATGTGGGTTTACAATTTGCTAACTTAGTCACTATTGCGATGGTCACGGAAGTTATATTTAGCTGGCCGGGTATTGGTCGTTGGTTGATAGAGAGTATTTTTCAACGAGACCACACGGCAATTCTAGGTGGGCTTTTGGCACTTTCTAGTTTTATTTTTATTGTCCATATTATCACCGACTTTATTTATGCCGCACTTAATCCTTTAGCAAGAGAGGGCCGTCATGGCACGTAAAAAAATATATTCAGAGGAGGAGTTTCCTTCTCCCTTACTACAGCTCTGGCATAATTTTAAAGAGACACCTGTAGTGATGATCGGCTTTGGTTGTTTTATTTTTCTGACAATTCTTGCTGTATTCTCCCCTTTTATAACCCCATACGCCTCAGTTGAAAATCACTTAGATTTTTTATTACTCCCGCCAGCTTGGCATAATGATGGCGACGTTAGCTTTTTATTAGGTACTGATAATTTAGGCCGCGACATGCTATCACGCTTAATGCATGGTACTACACTGACTTTTGGCTTAAGTTTTGTCGTTGTCATTATTTCTCTATTCATTGGCATGGTCATTGGCTCTTTATCGGCCTTAACATCAGGTATAAAATCGAGTTTCCTTAATCATTTCCTTGATGTGATTTTATCCATTCCTTCATTACTACTGGCAATTGTTATTGTTGCTATTTTAGGCCCCGGCTTGAGTAATACGTTATGGGCAATAATCATCGTACTTATTCCTCAGTTTGTCCACATAACACGCAATGCTGTTAGAGAAGAATTCCGAAAGGATTATGTCCTAGCATCACGTTTAGATGGCGCAAGCTCATTTAGAATTTTATTCCATTCAG
Organism: Alteromonadaceae bacterium; assembly: GCA_041890515.1. Taxonomy (GTDB): domain Bacteria; phylum Pseudomonadota; class Gammaproteobacteria; order Enterobacterales; family Alteromonadaceae; genus Colwellia_A. The sequence continues at coordinate 6,871 of JASDWX010000062.1, read as the reverse complement.
TATTTCCTAATATATTAGAAAAATTGATCAGCCAAGCAACCCTCGCTCAGTCATCAGCAATTCTTGATATTGCAGCATTAGGTTTTCTAGGGTTTGGGGCACAAATCCCCATGGCTGAATGGGGAGCAATGCTAAAAAATGGGATTGATTTATTCTATATTGCGCCTTGGACGGTTTACCTACCGGGTTTAGCTATCCTTTTTGCCGTAGTTGCAACCAACTTAGTCGGTGAAGGTATGAGACACGCACTTAAAATCAGTAGAGAAGTTTAATGAATCTTTTAGATATAAGAAATTTATCTATTGTACTTAAGTCAGCAACTAACCCTATTTTAGCGGTTGACCGTGTTAGCTTAACAATGAAAGAAGGTGAGGTTCGTGGTTTAGTGGGTGAATCTGGTTCAGGAAAGTCTTTACTGGCTCAAGCGATTATTGGCGTTCTTGACGATAAATGGCAGGTCGATGCAGACAGATTTCATTGGCGAGGTAATGACTTAATGCGTTTATCGTTAGATGAACGAAAAACCATTATTTCAAAAGATGTTGCGATGATATTTCAAGAGCCCATGGCATGTTTAGACCCAACAATGACCATAGGTGAGCAGCTCGCTGAAGCGGTTGATTGCGATCAATTAAGTGGTTATTTTTGGCAAAAGCAACAACAGCGCAAAAAGAATGCAATTGATTTATTACATAAAGTGGGTATCAAGCAACACGAAGTTTGTTTAAAAAAATATCCTCATCAACTCAATGATGCATTATGCCAGCGAGTCATGATCGCTATGGCACTTGCCAAACGCCCTATCCTCTTAATTGCCGATGAACCGACTGCTGCAATGGAGAGTACAAATCAGGGCCAAATATTTCGCTTATTGGCCAGTTTGAATCAACTTAAAAACATGTCAATATTATTGATCAGCCATGATCTTGAGAATGTCACTCATTGGACAAATACGATTACCGTAATGTACAGTGGACAATTTGTTGAAGCGGGAACGACTAAACAAATATTTGAACAACCTTTCCATCCTTATACTAGGGCCCTTGTTGACAGCAGCCCGAAAGCAAATATGAATTTGCCATCTAAATCTCGCTTAATGGCGCTTCCAGGGAGCATTCCAATATTACAACATTTACCTATCGGTTGCCGATTAGGGCCACGATGCCCAAGAGCTCAGCAAGCGTGTGTAATAGCACCAAAAGTTTCAAATTCTCATGGACATCAATTTAGTTGTCACTTCTCACTAAAGGGGAGTTATTAGTATGACCACACTTTTACAAGTCAGTAATTTAAGTAAGACGTTTAAATTAAGCCGCAACTGGTTTAATCGAAAAACATTTACCGCATTAGACCCAATATCATTTGAAGTAAAAGCTCACCAAACCTTAGCTATTGTAGGTGAAACCGGCTCAGGAAAATCAACATTAGCAAAGTTATTAGTGGGTGCAGAAATACCTACCACTGGCAATATAAAACTCAACGGTCAAACACTACAGCCGGGTAATTTTAAGCAACGATGCCAACATATTCGAATGATCTTTCAAGAT
>JASDWX010000062.1:0-5314 GCA_041890515.1 Alteromonadaceae bacterium | reverse complement strand
GTACAACATTGAATCCAAGTTTAACTATAGGGCAATTATTGAATGAACCTTTAGTATTAAATACTGACTTAACTGAAGAAGCTCGTCATTCATTAATACGTGAAACATTACAAAAAGTGGGATTGCTCGCCGATCATATGAATTTTTACCCTCACATGTTCTCTGGTGGCCAGAAGCAACGTATTTCTTTAGCAAGAGCAATTATATTAGAACCACAAGTAATCATCTTAGATGAAGCATTGGCGTCATTAGATCCATCCCTACGCTCTCAGATGATTAATTTATTGTTAGATTTACAAGAACAGATGGGACTTGCTTATATTTTGATTTCTCATAACTTAGGCATTGTCCGTCATTTTAGCGATAAAATAATGGTATTAAGCCATGGACAAGTTATGGAGATGGGTGAAACATTAGCCATTCTTAATCAACCTAAACATAAATACACAAAAAAATTAATCATGAGCCAACGGTTTCAATTATCACATCGGTAAATGATTAAGATAAAAATGTTTCTAGATAAATAAAGCCAGCACTTCGCTGGCTTTATACTGTTAAATACTTAATAACACTTTTTTTTATTTGTCTGCACGACCCATAAATTTGCGTTCTTCTGTATTTATTTTAATTTTATCACCTGTTGAAATATGTTCAGGTACTTGCACCGTTAAGCCCGTTGATAAAATGGCAGGCTTGGTACGTGCTGTTGCAGATCCCCCTTTAATTGATGGATCTGTTTCTGTAATAACTAACTCAACACTCGGTGGTAAGTCAATACCAACCGCAGTACCATCAACAATAATAACCGACATACCTTGTGTATCTTCGCTTATAAACAAAACTTCATCAGCTATACTTTCTTTATTTAAGTTGTATGGCGTGTAATCTTCATTGTCCATAAATACATATTCATCACCATCGATGTATGAAAACATGGCTGGACGACGGCTTAAATCTGCAAAGTTAAGCATGTCTGAATCTTTAAAAGTCTCATCAACCTTTCCACCAGTTACTACATCGTACATACGCATGCGATATAAACTGCCACCAGCACGCCCCTGAGGAACTGACCGTTCTATGTCTCTTACAATAAATACTTTTCCGTTATGCTCTATAGCAGCATTTTTCTTTATATCACTGGCCTTTGGCATGGATAAAAATTCCTAAAATTAAATGTGAGGGGGAAATAACACGAACTAACCATGATGAAAATGCTTAGAACGTTAATTATATCTATTCTCAATGATTTGAACCGGGATTTAAAGATTTTTTAAAATATAATCTAAACCGCCCGTTATAGAAGCAACTTGAGCAAGGTTACAGTTCTCATTATCTGATTTAGGGCTATCAGGATAAACCTCCGTTGTGGTCATGTATTTAGCGTCCGTTAAGCCCATACATAAACCTAAATCTCGAGCCGCGTAATTAATCACACCAAATTGCTCAAGCGCTACACCTATCAATTTTCCGCTTTCATCTGCAGGAGCAATATGGGTGACTTTTTCAACCGCATCGATCATTGCTTTTTGGAAGGCTGCTTCTGGTTTTGCGCTATTCCCGACTAAATAAAAACCGTCAGGTATATCCCACGCTTTTTGATCTATTGCATCACGCGCAGAAAGCGCTGGTCGGAATGTAGAATTATCTGTGTCAGTGGTTTCGTGTAAATCAATATGCACAAAAATATCAGTATTAAGTTCGGCAACACACTTCATTATCGCTGCAGATTCTTGCGCAGGGCTATTTGGGTAAAAAGAACGATTAGGATCTATCGCTTTTGCATTCCAGCGGTTAACGGTTTCATAACCCCAAGGGCTAATGCAAGGTGCGACGACAATATTAAAATGTTCAGCATATTCATTAATCCGTGTTTCAACAAAACGCAATGCGCCTTGGACACCACTGGTTTCATATCCATGAACACCACCCGTTACTAATACCGTTTTTTTATTTAAATCCCAGTTTTTTGTTTTAATGACAAACAAAGGATAACGGGCTTCATCAAGTGAAAGTGCGCTATATTGTTGAACATCAAAACTAGATTTTAGTGATATTATTTTTTCTACTACTTCGTTTTGATATGAACGTTTAATCGTTTGAGCTTCAAACCACTGAACATTTTCTTTTTCAGTCCACTTTTCGCCTGGCGTACCGATAGGATATTTTTCTTCTGAATTCATGTTGATTTTCTTCTACTATCTATAAATTTAAGTGAAGTTTACACGCAGAAAGAGTTTAGAGTTAGAGCATTATCATTAATTACTGCTAATTCTCCTTAAAGATCATAAATCGCCGGTGCCTCGCCAGCCAATAAAAAGTGTGCTAGGCAGATAAATATAGAAAGTGATATTTTTTAAAAAACCCAACATTTCTATTACACTTATGGGATAAGTATCATCTTTAAGACTAGCTTTACGTCTATGCCTCCTGCAAGATCATGACGCTAAATTTTGCAACATGGAGAAAACAAGAATATTGATTACGACCCTATAATTTATGGATGTTTTGTTAATATAAGGAGACATTACAAACCACATTCCTGGATGAATGCAGCTTTTAAAACCACACAAAAGATTCTATAGCATTTATGACATTCACAAAACGCTTAGAGATCAATAAAGCATCTACTTTTAATACCCGGCAGCTTGACCGTCTTTTCGTGATTCAGAGGCACCGTAATATACTTTGTTTTTTGCGTCATAACGGATTGCCTGATAACCGCCATAACCTCCTCGGTCAAATTTTATTTTGTGTCCTCGGTTCATAAGCCCTCGAATAGTTTGATAGGGAATATCTGACTCAAAAGCGACTATTCCACCATCTTTGATGTATATTGAGTTTTCTTCAGTGGGTTCAGTAGAGCCAAAATGCTGCCAGCGAGTTGCGTCACCAGCTTCTTGTAAATTCATTCCAAAATCAATAATATTAGTCACAATTTGGACGTGCCCTTGAGGTTGCATACCGCCCCCCATTAAACCAAAGCTGATGAATGGTTTACCGTCTTTCATGATAAATGCAGGAATAATAGTGTGAAAAGGCCGTTTACCGGGGGCGTAGACATTAGCATGTGCTTCATCTAAAGAAAAAAGCTCGCCTCTATCTTGAAAAACAAACCCCAAACCCGGCACCACAACACCTGAGCCCATACCACGATAATTACTTTGAATTAAAGACACCATGTTACCGTTTTTGTCCGCAGTGGTTAAGTAAATGGTATCACCTTGATAAAGTGCAGGATTGCCACTATCTACACGAACAGCAGCTGATTCTTTTATGAGTTTTGCACGATCATTAGCATATTTTTTTGACAATAATCCTTTTAGTGGCACCTGATAAAAATCCATATCAGCATAAAATTTAGCCCTATCTTCAAAAACTAATTTCTTGGCTTCAAGCATTACATGGAGTGTTTTTTCATTTAAAAATCCCATGTTTTTCAGATCATACCCCTCAAGAATATTCAACATTTGTAGTGCAGCAATACCTTGCCCATTAGGCGGTAATTCAAATACGTCATAACCTCGATAGTTAACCGATTGAGGTTCAACCCAAGTTGATGTGTGATCAGCGAAATCTTGATAACGTAAAAAACCACCATTTTTTTTCATAAAAAGGTCCATTTTCTTAGCTATATCCCCTTTATAAAAAACATCACGTCCTTTAGACGCGATTGCTGACAAGGTATTGGCGAGATCTGGATTTTTGAATATTTCACCTTTTTTCGGCGCTTTACCATCAATGGTATATGTTGCGCTAAAAGCGCCCGGTTGTAGGGAAAGCCTAGGCACACTTTTGTTCCAATAATAAGCAATTAACTCCGTTAAAGGAAATCCATTATTGGCGTAATCGATAGCACCCCGCAGATTTTGTTGCATGCTAAGTTTGCCGAATTTGTTGTGCATTTCAAACCAACCATCAACCACACCCGGAACAGAAATAGGTAACATTCCGTAGGCTGGAATAGAGTCTTTACCTTGTTGCTTAAGCTCAGATTTCATCGCATTCAACGTTAACCCTTTAGGCGAGCGTCCACTGGCATTTAAACCAAAAAGTTTCTGTGTCTTGTTATCCCATACAATAGCGTATAAGTCACCACCGATGCCGTTACCCGTAGGTTCCATTAAACCCAATGCAGCATTGGCTGCAATTGCTGCATCAACCGCGCTACCACCTTTTTTGAGAATATCTAAACCAATCTGAGTCGCTAGAGGATGACTTGTAGCAACCATGCCATTTTGCGCAACAACTTCAGAGCGAGTAGCAAAGTTTTTACCCGTGACACGATCGGGGGCTGCGCCCGCGAGCAAGCTAAATATAATTAAAATGACGGCCCATAAAATTGTAACGCTTGATTTGTTCATGATTACAGTCCCAATAACTGATAAGTTTATCTAAATAATCACATCATCCTAGAGGGTATTGAAATTAACAGCAATTAAAACTTTTATAAGGATAAAAGGGATAGGTAATACATTAAAATTAGTCTCTGATGCTAGTGAGTTTAACCTTGCTTTACAAATGAACCAAAAAATCTAGTATTTAGTGCTCTGAATATGGGTATGGTTTCATCTATGTAAGATGCTAGCTAACGCCATGAATAAGCCACTTCGATTGCACAAAAAAGTTAGTCAAATGAATGGTTTTAAGGGGTTAATTGACAATGCTTTTTATGTCATATTCAATTTTACATATATTCTCGGCGCAATTTTTACGGACCTTCCTGACATTAATCGCCTTGGAGAATTAGGCAACTCCCAGTAGATTAATTAATATTTTTAATAAATAGGTATAAATTTCTAGCCTTCTAAATAGCCAGATTCAATTCAGAGTATAGCTAAAGTATGGCTTCTAAATCTGACGGCGATAAATTCGTTATTAAGCACTCATTGTTATTTATTTAGCGGTAATATATTAAATATTTAATCAGTAACAATCAGTTAAATATTTCTCTTTAATTATTAATGTCAAAAAAATGATTATATCTTTTAAAATTTATTGCGCAATAATTGACTAAACACTCTCATTTTTTAACTGAATTATAAAAATTGTACTCATAGAATAATCACCGTATCTGCAATATTGATCACAAAATGTGTATCGCTACAGCCTACCATCGAACCTTTGCCTATAGTAAAAATGACTGATACGATTCAGAGATACTTGATTACTTCAGTAATCAGGTCTTCAGTATAATTTTATTTGAAAAGGCATATTATAGTTATTCTTAAAGTATACTTTATGATCGAATAAAATAACTTCTGAAGTGGCATAGTTAATTTGGCCACCTACTTAGAGGTGTTATTATGCATCTCAT
>JASDWX010000061.1:17131-20760 GCA_041890515.1 Alteromonadaceae bacterium | reverse complement strand
TCTTCAACTAATGCTAAATTTAGGTTTAAAGGTTCACCTAATTTAAGATAAACATCATTAATTATGCGATTTGCAAATTTAGATGAATTAATTGAAATGGTGTACGGACCACCTACACGTAAACCCTGTGCAGCAAACAATCCTGAGTTATTTACAGATACAGTACGAACAGTACCTGAAGGTACGTGTGTTAATGTAACAACAGTTCCAACAGCAGCATAGCCTTTTGGTCCAACAATTTCGCCTTTGACTGCTGAAGATGTATCAGAAGCCATAGCTGAGGTAGAGAGTCCAAGCGCTAGTACAACTGCGCCTGTTATGAGTGATAGACGATGAGTGTTCATCTTTTATTCCTTGATTATGTTTTTTAAGTGTTGATTACTTATTATTTTTTTTAGCAACCAAAAAACTTAACCAGTTGCTCTGTTTTTATATTTCGAATGAAATTAGACCAGATTTTTATGTCATTTTCATTACATATTTTCACACTTTTTAAATTTCAAATTACATATAACCAGTAAAACCTGAAGGTAATCTATAAAAAACCATAACAAACAACAAGATAAAATCAACAAAAAACCTATTATGAGATTTTATATTCCATATTATTTGATATAAAAAATTATTATCTATAAGTATATTTTTATGACATTTAATTATAAAGCTGTTCAACCAGTCAACTTATTTATTACCAATGCAAAGGCTAAATACATATTAAACAGCAGTTTATTTAACCTAGTTTGTGTAAAGTCAATTAATTGAACATAAGTACTAAGTTCAATTATTCTCTGAGTTAATCAAAGTTACCTTTCAAATAAATGTGTAAACATTTATAGTAGAATTTCATTACTAAAGGTAATTTGTCACTTAACCCTATTAGAAAATAGAGAAAAGTTTAACAAACCATAAAACTTAACTATATGGTCAACAGGTGATGTAAAAGTAAACTTTTAACTATAATTTCACTTGGAAATGTTTTATTTGTGCATTTTAAATATAGAGCAACTTTATGAAAAACGATAAAGAAATAAAAAAAACAGGGAATATTCGAGTCCAAAGCCAGCATAAAATTATGATTGCTGCGAGTACCGAATTTGTTTTACAAGGTTATAAAGGAGCAACCGTGCAGTCAATCGCTGATAGAGCTGGCCTGCCAAAAGCTAACATACTTTACTATTTCAAAAATAAAGAAAATATTTACCATGCAGTTTTAGAGCATACCTTACAAATGTGGGATGAAGGTATAGGAGATATAAATCCTGAAGATGGCCCTAAATCAGCTATTGAAAAGTTTATTGATGCAAAAGTAAGAATGTCTTTCAAGCATCCTGAGTCATCAAAAATTTATGCAATGGAGATCATCCAAGGTGCACAACATTTGAAAGACTTTGCCAGAACTTATCAACGGAAATGGGTAAGAGAGAAAGCGCAACTCTTCCAAAAATGGATAGATAATGGTGAGATGAGGGACGTTGATCCTATACATTTGATATTTCTAATTTGGTCTGCAACACAACACTATGCAGATTTTGAAACACAAATCCTAACAATCATGAATAGAGCAGAATATGAGGAAGAAGATGTAGAACATGTTATTGCTTTTTTAACGGACATGATTTTACGCGGGTGTGGTTTACAATAATGATGATGAAAAAATATTTTTTACACCTAACGATGACATTAACGTTGACTTATATGAGCACAACACAAGCAGAACAATTAAGAGTAGCAACATTTAACGTCAGTATGGAGGCTTTAAATTACCAGCCTCATAATAAAGGTCGTGAAAAGGCTAATGTAAATAAAAACACGTTGAAAACGGCTATAGATAGCAATCATCCACAGATTAGAAATATTGCTGAAATAATTCAACGTGTTAATCCTGATGTTATTTTACTTAATGAATTTGATAATCAAGAAAACAATGATCATAACCAGCACAATTCATTGAAGACATTCATTAAAAAATATTTAAACAATAGCCAAAGTGGTCAGAGTAAGATTGATTTCCCCTACTTTTATCAAGGCCAAGTAAATACTGGTATTAACTCTGGCTTTGACTTAGATGGTAATGGTAAAAAAGGTGTTTTACCGGGTGATGGTTTTGGTTACGGTCACTTTTCAGGTCATTTTGGCATGGCTTTACTCTCAAAGTACCCTATAAATGTAGAAGATATACGTACATTTCAACATTTTAAATGGCAAGATATGCCTGACGCACTAAAACCTGTAGATCCAAAAACATTTAAACCTTGGTTTAGCGAAGATGCTTGGAAAAATAGTAGACTCTCTTCAAAATCTCATTGGGATATTCCTATAGAAGTTAATGGACAAACACTTCATATTTTAGCAAGCCACCCTACACCACCGGTATTTGACGGACCTGAAGATAGAAATGGTAAACGAAATCATGATGAAATTCGTTTTTGGGCAGATTATATAACGACTGAAAAATCTGGATATATATATGACGACAAAGGTGATAAAGGCGGTTTGAAAGACTCCAATCCTTTCGTTATTCTCGGTGATTTAAATGCATCTGACGTTGATGGGAATGCAATGAATGCCGGGATATCGGGTTTACTAATACATGATAATATTCAAGATGCGATGCCTAAAAGTCAAGGTGCTAAAAAGCATACATTGGATAATGTGAACGCTATGCATCATACCGCATTTTGGCGAATGAGAGCTGATTACGTATTACCGTCGAAGACGGGCATTGATATTATAAATTCTGGTGTATATTGGCCAACAGAAGATGAAGATACCTTCAGATTAATAAGAGATAGAGCAGCATCATCAGATCATCGAATGGTATGGCTAGATCTATTACTGAAATAAATTAATAATTTTATAAAACTTATACAAGAAGTAAATAATGAAAAACCTACTCTCTGCTGTCAGCATAGTACTTGCTTTATCAGCCTGTGAAACAATTAATAACGCATCAGAAACTGCGGTAGCTAAAGTTAATCTCATTGAAAAAATGAATTCCCCAAGAAATATTATTATGGTGATAGCAGATGGAATGGGCCCAGCTTATACCACATCTTACCGCTATTTTAATGACGATCCGCTAACAGAACATATTGAAGATACAGTATTTGACCGCTTACTCGTTGGATCAGCAAGTACCTATCCCGCTAGAATCTCTGGACTTGTTACTGATTCTGCTGCTGGGGCAACCGCTCTAGCTACAGGTTTTAAAACATATAATGGTGCTATTGCGTTAGATGTGGATAAAAATAGTGTCGAGACCGTATTAGAATTTGCTAAAAAACAAGGTAAAAAGACAGGTGTAGTAGTAACGTCTCAAATAAACCATGCGACTCCAGCTTCTTACTTAACACATAATGAAAATAGAAAGAACTATAATGAAATTGCTGATAGTTATTTAGATAACGGCATTAAGGCTGATGTTTATTTGGGCGGTGGCTGGAAATATTTTCTTCGTGATGATAGAAACTTGATTGATGAATTTAAAGCATCTGGTTTTCAATACATCGATAACTACAACTTATTAAATTCTCTTAAAGCGAATACGCCTGTTATTGGGCTATTTGCTGATAAAGGATTACCATCAGCCTTAGATGACATTAATAGCAATCGATTATCAACAATGACAC
>JASDWX010000061.1:0-17121 GCA_041890515.1 Alteromonadaceae bacterium | reverse complement strand
CACAAACCGCTATTAAACAATTAGAAAATGACGAAGGTTATTTTTTGTTAGTTGAAGCAAGCCAAATTGATTGGGCTGGTCATTCAAATGATATTGTTACAGCCATGGCAGAAATGTCAGACTTAGCTAAGACAATGGTGTATCTAGAAGAATACGTAAAACAAAACCCTGATACCTTAGTGGTATTAACAGCTGATCATAGTACGGGTGGCTTAACTGTTGGTGCCAATGGAAAGTATGAATGGCATCCTGAAGTTTTACGAACAATGAAAAGTTCACCAGAAAGCATCGCGAATAAATTATCCAAAAATAAAATCACAAAAAATATATTAACTGAATTACTTAATTTTAATGTTACCGAAAAAGAAGTTAAACAAATTAAAGCAGCAAAAGTGATGGCAATTGAAAAATCAATTACATATAAACGACTTAATAATAAAAAAAATTCAAAATCTAAAAAACCGAGTATGAGCAACATAATAGCCAGCTCGATTAAAAAGATTATTGATGTGAGGACAAACACTGGATGGACATCTGATGGACATACCGCAATTGATGTTCCTGTTCATACATTAGGTAAGAACAGTGAAGTGTTTAAAGGCAAGATGGATAATACAGATATAGCCAAGAAAATATTTTTACTACTTGGTAAAGATAACCTTTAGATTTTATAAAAAGAAAAGCCGCTAATTTTATTAGCGGCTTTTTTATGTTTAAAAAAGTATAACCCTATTTATTTTATGAATCTGATTATCTAAAACTCAATATTTTCAGCCCTACTAAACTCTTCTTATTTTACTGTTCATAAACGCTGTACGTTTATCTAAAGATATACAAAACAGTACTTAACCTAATAACTCATATTTAAGACGTTTCTTAATAACTCCAAAAACCCCAATTACATGTAATAAAAGTGACTACATAAATTTGTTGACGCTTGATTTCATTAACAATAATAATTGTTAATTATGCTGACTCTAGTACTAAGTGAATACTTACTCAATTCAAATATGGGGTTGCCAGGGTTACTTGTATGACTAATTCAGGGTTACCAGAGTCATCTCTATTAGATTGAGTGGGGTTGCTGGAGTTACCAATAACTTGACAATAGGGGTTGCCAGGGTTACAGTAAGTAAGTGAGTTTTTAGAGGAGACAATAATGAAATATCCTATTGCATTAAAAAAAGTTATTGGTGTGGAACAGTATAAAGTGAGTGTTCCTGATTTACCGGGGTGTGAATGTAACGGTGATAACGTTGATGTTTCGTTAAGTAAAATCAACGACAGTATTGCTACGCACCTTTCTATTTTGGCGGAGTATGGTGAAGCGATACCACACGCTACAACTATTGAACATCATCTAGACAAATATCCAAATGTGATCTGGGGAATTATTGATATCGACATAACACCCTACTTAGGGAAAAGTCATAAAATAAATGTCACTTTACCTGAATTATTGATTAAACAAATTGATGATCGGGTGAGTAAATCTTCAGCATATAAAACTCGATCAGGATTTATTGCAAGCGCTTGTATGAGTGAATTAAATCGATAAATATGTTCCGCTTTAATAAGTAAAACTAAGACTAAAAATAAGAGATATATAACGATGGGTAAAAATTTATTATTAATCAGTAGTTCCCGCGCAGGCCAAACGCCCTACTTAGCACATGCGAAAACAATGATAGAAGACCATTTAGATGGAATTAAAGATATATTATTTATACCTTACGCGGGTGTTACGGTAAGTTATGACGATTATACGGATAAAGTTCAGAGTGCCTTAAGGTCATTAAACATTAATGTAAGTGGGATACATCAGTTTGATGATGCGATTTCTGCAGTAAATAACGCGAAAGCAATAGTCATCGGTGGTGGTAATACTTTTCACTTATTACATCAACTGTATGAAAATAATTTACTCTCAGCGATCAACGAAAAGGTAAATTTAGGCGTACCCTATATTGGTTGGAGTGCTGGATCAAATGTTGCAGGTTCAAGTATTTGTACTACCAATGACATGCCAATTATAGAACCTAGAAGTTTTAAAGCACTAAACTTAGTACCATTTCAACTTAACCCTCATTACACAGATTTTAATCCACCCGGACATAATGGTGAAACAAGAGAACAACGTTTAGCTGAATTCATGGTAATTAACCCTGAAATTCCTATTGTGGGTATTGTCGAAGGAAGCGCTTTAAAGTTAGAAGATGAAAATCTATCACTAATTGCTTCTGACCAAATAGAAAAGCCAGATGGGTTTTTATTCGAAGGTGGAAGTAAACGTATTATTGCTGTTAAAGAAGATATTAGCCATTTATTGTAATTTTAGGGATTCATACTTGAATGAAAGTCATGTAGTGAACAAAAAATCAGTTCACTACATTTAATATAACATTATAAGATTAAAGCAGTTTAGTGATCGAAGATAAATTTAATGCTGACACTGCTTTTTTAATATCGGGTTCAAAGCCAAGTCGTGCAATAAGTGGTGATGAAATAAGTGTACGAAGCTCTGCTATATTCTCATCTAAGTAATTCATTGGTTCAGCACAATTTGCGACCCAACCAATACAATCCAGTCCATCTGCTAATATTGTTTCATAAGTAAGTAACGCATGATTTAAGCACCCTAGTTTCATGTTGACGACTAAAATTACTTTCTGTTGAGTCTGTTGAGCAAATTCTGATAAAAACTTTCCTCTACCTAATGGTAATCGCCAACCTCCTGCACCTTCAGTAATAATAAAATCACTGTTCCTCTCTTTTATATTTTCGAATCCAGCTGTTATATCGATGAGTTTAATTTCAACATTCATTAGATCAGCAGCGATGTGCGGCGCAATTGCAGGTTCAAAGGCAATAGGGTTAATATCATTAATGTTTTGATCGCAATTTGCCTGGCGTTGAAGTAATTGAGCATCTTCATTAACAAGACTTGTGTTATCAGCAAAATGTATAATTTCACACCCTGCTGAAACAGGCTTAAAGACAGCTACCTTATAATTTTTTTGAACCAAAGCGGCCGTTATTAATTGTGCGACATAGGTTTTACCCGCATCAGTGTCAGTCGCTGTGATAAAAAGTTTAATCATTGAGTTTGACTACAATTCCAGAATATACGCGGTAAGTAGCTGGGGAAATACCACTAGGTTCTTGAAAATCTTGATAGCTACTCGTCATTTTATTCCACTTATCTTTACCCGCTAAACCTTTCCCTTTCTCCTTGGGTACATGATTTGCGCCCAACCCTTTTAACTCGCGCGCTAAATGTATGACACTCTGGTACTCTAAAATCAAATTTTGCGTTTTTTGCTCGAGTAATTTACATGAAGCATTATTGAAAACTATCTCCAGATTTTCATGCGTTTTAAAGTCAATAACATGTTTTTCCTCATCTACTTGCGCCCATGATGATTTTAATTCATGTAAAGTTCCATCAAGTAATGTTGAAAAGATAAATAAACCTCCTGGTTTTAATACACGCAAAACTTCTTTAACCAGAATATCTAAATGATCACACCATTGTATAACTAAATTAGAATAAATAACGTCGATACTATTATTTTGAAAAGGGAGATGGTAGGCATCTGCCTCTATCCAATTAATTTCTTTACTACGATTTTTTTGAGCAAAAGCCAGCATTTTAGTTGAGATATCTATGCCTATGGTCTGTCGGTATTTACTGGCTAATATATCAGTAAAAAATCCAGTGCCAGATCCCAAGTCTACAACGGTTAGGTCTGTACGGTTAGGTAAAAATGACATTAGATGTTTACCCGTATAGCGCTGCAAACGAGATGAAACATCATATGAATTACTTGCGGAACCAAATGACTTCGCTATCTTGACTCTATTCAATACATCAGGCATTAACTTAAAACCTCATTCAATTTTTCAGCTAAGTAATTGATATCTTTATCTTTATGTTTAGCTGTTATGGTTATGCGTAACCTGGAGGTGTTTTTAGCAACCGTAGGTGGTCGTATCGCGGTCAACCAAATACCTTTATTTTTTAATTTTTTACAAACATTAAGTGTCTTCTCTTCACTACCAACAACAATTGCTTGAATAGATGATGACGAAGGAATTATTTGTATGCTCTTATCGAGTTTATGAGATAAGAGTTGACTTAATTGCGAGATATTATCTCTTCGCCATGATTCTTTTTTCGCAAGTTTTATACTCGTTTTGGTTGCCCAGGCAACGGCAGGAGAAATTGCGGTTGAATAAATATAATGACGGGAAAAATTAACCAAATATTCATACAAATCCTCATTACAAGCGATAAAGGATCCACTCGTCGCTAAGGCTTTGCCAAAAGTTGCCATAACAATATCTATATCGCCATAGGTACTACTTCCCTGGCCTTCATCGCCAATTACGCCAATACTATGTGCATCATCCATATACAACATCGCTTTATGTCGTTTGGAAATATTAATGAGCTGCCTAACATCAGCAGCATCACCGTCCATACTAAAAATACCTTCGGAGATGATTAGTTTATTTTCGTAAGTGCTTTTAGTTAAATGTTGTTCAAGTTGCTGATGATCATTATGTAAGTAACGCTTAACCGCAGCGTCACTTGTTAGAGCACCGTCAATTAAAGAAGCGTGACTAAGCTTGTCTAATAAAAATTGACTTTCTTTATTACCTAACGCTTGTAGTACACCTGAATTAGCAGCAAATCCACTACTATAAAGTAAACAACGCGGTTTATTTAGCCACTCGCAAACTTCTTCTTCTAAAGCTTGATGTGCGTAATGAAAACCAGTGACCAAACTTGAGGCACTGGCACAACTACCAAATTTATCGACACCTTCTTGAAGTGCCTTGTTTATTTCATGATGATGGTTTAAACCAAGATAATCATTCGAGGAAAAATTTAAGTAACTTTTATCTGACACAATAATCTCTCGGCCATTCTGCTCACTGATACAATGGCGTAGCCGATATTGTGATTTTGCTTTTTGCTGAGCAACGTGCTCAGCAATAAAGTTAAAAGACATAGATTTCAGTTTAGTTTTTATACGATAAAATTTACAAAGAAGCGTCGTAAAACAATTCTTTGTTTTGTTGGTTCACAACCGCTGTTGTTATTTGCTGCTCAGTATCATCATCTTCTGTTGCAACGGTTTCAGTATTAACACCTAATTTAGCAAACAACTGCATATCTTTATTAGCTTCAGGGTTCCCTGTTGTTAACAATTTACAGCCATAAAAAATTGAATTTGCGCCTGCTAAGAAACACATGGCTTGCATTTGATCATTCATCGCATCTCTGCCTGCTGACAAACGCACATGACTCTTTGGCATCATTATACGCGCTATAGCAATACATCTGATAAAATCAAAAGGGTCTAAATCGTCAACATCTGCTAATGGAGTACCTTCAATTTTAACTAACATATTAATAGGGACACTTTCAGGGTGTTTAGGTAAATTAGCTAATTGCGCTAAAAAAGAGGCTCTGTCTTGTGCTTTTTCACCTAAGCCAACAATACCGCCACTACAGACTTTCATACCAGAATCACGAACATTCTGTAATGTGTCTAATCTATCTTGATAACTACGTGTTGTTATTATTGAATTGTAATGTTCAGGAGATGTATCTAGATTATGGTTGTAATAATCTAAGCCAGCTTCTTGTAATTCATCAGCTTGGCCGCCATCAATCATGCCAAGTGTCATGCAGGTTTCTAAGCCCATAGCTTTAACACCTTTTACCATTTCAAGCACATAAGGCATATCACGCGCTTTTGGATTTCTCCACCCGGCTCCCATACAAAAACGTGTTGATCCTTGGTCTTTAGCGACTTGTGCTGCTTCTAATACTTTTTCAACTTCCATTAAACGTTCTTTTTTAACATCAGTATTGTATCGAGCACTTTGAGAACAATATTTACAGTCTTCAGGACAAGCGCCCGTTTTGATTGATAACAAAGTACTTACTTGTACTTCATTAGGGTTAAAGTGTTCACGATGAACGGTTTGTGCTTGAAACATTAGATCACTAAAAGGAAGTGCAAAAAATGCTTCTACTTCAGCTATTGACCAATCATGACGCGTTATATTTGTTTGAGACATGTGAAACCTTAACTATAAATATATAAATATGAAAATTGCATCGCTAAATATTAGCAGGTAATCTATGCGGTAGTCATTAATTGTCAACATAAAAAATAACGCAAGCTTTACATATGAATAAAAAACAAACAAATTTAATTGATTTTGATAAAAAACATGTGTGGCATCCGTATACATCGATGTCTAATCCATTACCGTCTTATTTAGTAGAGTCTGCAAAAGGCGTTCATATAAAACTTGCCACAGGAGAAAGTCTTGTAGATGGTATGTCATCTTGGTGGTCCGTATTGCATGGTTATAATCATCCTAAATTGAATCAAGCATTAATTGACCAAACACAGAAAATGGCACATGTTATGTTTGGTGGTTTGACCCATGAACCTGCTATCAATCTCTGTAAAAAACTTATTGAAATTACCCCTGAGCCTTTACAAAAAGTATTTTTGTCCGACTCGGGTTCGGTGTCAGTAGAAGTCGCTATTAAAATGTCATTGCAATATTGGCACAGTCAAAACAAAAGTGAGAAACACAAGTTACTAACAGTTAAAAATGGCTATCATGGTGATACCTTTGCTGCCATGTCGGTATGCGATCCTGTCAATGGTATGCATCAAATATTCGAATCTGTATTAATGAAAAATATTTTTGCTCCTGCCCCTCAAAGTCATTTTTATCAACCATGGGATGAAAGTGAATTAGTTGAATTAGAAAGTTTTTTTACAGCACATAATCATGAAATTGCAGCATTTATCATTGAGCCAATTGTACAAGGTACCGGTGGAATGCGTTTTTACCATCCTGAATATTTAAAGGCCTGTCGATCGTTATGTACAAACTATGGGGTATTGTTCATTGCTGATGAGATCGCTACCGGGTTAGGAAGAACAGGCAAGTTATTTGGTTGTAATTGGGCTGAAATAAGTCCAGACATTATGTGTTTAGGAAAAACCTTAACGGGTGGGTACATGACACTTGCCGCAACTTTGTGTACTGACCATATTGCAGAAACCATCAGTAATGGTGAAGCAGGATGCTTTATGCACGGCCCTACTTTTATGGCTAATCCTCTTGCTTGTGCCGTGGCAAATGCCAGCTTGGATTTATTAGATACCGGTGAATGGCAACAGCAAGTAAACTTTATAGAAACTTTCTTGAAACAACATCTATTGCCTTTAAATAATCACAACCGGGTAAGTAATGCTCGGGTATTAGGAGGTATTGGCGTAGTTGAAACTTATTCGCCTGTAAATATGGCTATTATACAAAAAAGATTTGTTGAATTAGGTGCTTGGATAAGACCTTTTGGTAAGCTTATATATATAATGCCTCCCTTTATTAGTAATGACGATGATTTAGATATGTTAGTTAAAGCAATAAGCACGGTACTTGATGAAGAACAGTGCTTTGATAAATAAAACATAGATAAATTTATTTATGTTTAAAGTTGCAAACTTATGGGTAAGTTTGCAATTCATTAAGTTTAACTAAAATGTACATCACCCATGCAATCGTAACAGTAAGTAACAACACCAAATTAAAATGTTTGCTGTCACGTTTTCTTCTGCTTCTATAATGATCAAGTACTAAACAAAAGTAACTGCACAAAGCACTCACCCAAAGTACGATATACAAATATCCAGTTAAAGGTGTTAACCAAAACTGTCTTATTTCAATACCTCTAAATCGCAGTAAACCATAATCCTGATCTGGTGCCGCATAATAAGACATAACGATGGCAAAGATAAATAATACCCATCCACTTAATGCTAAAATCCTTGTTAACACTACCCCTATATCTGTAGAACTCCGTCTGTTTTTAATATCCAATATCATTGATTTAATACCTCTAAAGTCAATATTACTGTTTTTTGTTTTTATATAGACCGGATCAGCAAGTTTTACTTGTTAAACGCAGTAGTAAAGGTAACATATCACACCTTAAAGTTAGTGCAATATGTTCAGCGTCAAAAACTGCATATATGTACAAAAAACCACACAATAATTCAATAAAGAAAGAGGTTGATAATGTCAGTTATCTCAATCACTGATGTGCTTGCTGGAAAATATCCAGTAAGTGAAGCAGTTACAGTACACGGTTGGATCCGAACTCGCCGTGATTCTAAAGCCGGTATTTCATTTTTAGCCGTTCATGATGGTTCGTGTTTTGATGCTATTCAAGCTATCGCGCCAAGTGATCTCGATAATTATCAATCAGAAGTATTAAAGTTAACTACTGGCGCTGCAGTAAAAGTTACCGGTATTTTGGTTGAATCTCCAGGTAAAGGTCAGTCGTTTGAAATTCAAGCAACTAAAGTAGAAATACTTGGTTTAGTTGATGATCCTGATACTTACCCTATGGCAGCTAAACGCCACAGTATCGAATTTTTACGCGAACAAGCTCACTTACGTGCTCGTACTAATATGGGGGGTGCAGTGGCTCGTGTTCGAAATACTTTAGCACAAGCTGTTCATCGCTTTTTGCACAGCAAAGGTTACTTTTGGATCAGCACTCCGTTAATCACTGGTAGTGATTGTGAAGGTGCGGGTGAGATGTTCCGTGTGAGTACCCTTGATATGGAAAATTTGCCTCGTACTGATAAAGGTGATGTTGACTATACAAAAGACTTTTTTGGTAAAGAAACATTCTTAACCGTTTCTGGTCAATTGAACGTAGAAACCTATGCATGTGCCCTTTCGAAAGTTTATACTTTTGGACCAACATTCCGTGCAGAAAACTCTAATACTACGCGTCATTTAGCTGAATTTTGGATGATCGAGCCAGAAATCGCTTTTGCTGATTTATCTGATGCTGCAGATCTTGCTGAAGAAATGTTGAAGTATGTTTTCCAAGCAGTGCTTGATGAACGTAGTGATGATATGGCTTTCTTCCAACAGCGTGTTGATAAGACGGTTGTAGATCGTATGAATTCAGTTATCAATAATGACTTTGTTCGTTTAGATTACACAGACGCCATTACTATATTAGAGAATTGCGATAAGAAGTTTGAAAATAAAGTTTCTTGGGGTGTAGATTTAAACTCTGAACATGAGCGTTACTTAGCTGAAGAGCATTTTAACGGCCCAGTAGTTTTACAAAACTACCCTAAAGATATTAAGTCATTTTACATGCGCTTAAATGATGATGGCAAAACTGTTGCTGCTATGGATATATTAGCACCAGGTATTGGCGAAATTATTGGTGGCAGTCAACGTGAAGAACGCCTTGATGTACTTGATGCGCGTTTAGCTGAAATGAACTTAAATCAAGACGATTACAGTTGGTATCGTGATTTAAGACGTTATGGTACCGTTCCTCATTCAGGTTTTGGATTAGGTTTTGAACGTTTAGTTGCTTATGCTACAGGTATGCAGAATGTTCGTGACGTAATTCCTTTCCCAAGAACGCCAAACAACGCGGCATTTTAGAAAAGAACCGTATAATAAAAAACCTCTTTTAAGAGGTTTTTTTATGTTCAGGATGAACGGTATGTCATGATCACATGGATGTGATCATGACGATGTTCAAGATGAACAGTCATTATTTTTGTTCCAGACAAATCATAAGTACCTCCATCCTTGGAGGCAATTTCATGGTCACATGGATGTGATGGAATGACGATGTTCAGAATATATGACATGACTGAAGTCTACTTAAGTTCCTTCACCATATAGTACTTACAACCTGTTTTTGGATAATGTTCTTGTACCCATTCCGTTTTATAACCCTGTTTTTTATAAAATGGCATTGCTTGAAAATGTAACGTATCAAGCAAACTTAAATTACAACCTCTGGCCTTAGCTGCATTTTCAAGTTCATTTAATATTTGACGACCAATCTGTTTACCCCGCAGTGATTCATCAACCCATAACGTATTAATTAACAACCAATTACCGAACGTTCTAGCCGATGAACCTGCAATAACATTGCCTTTGTCATCTTTTATTTGTATAGCTAATGGTTTTCGTTCACTCACTTCCCAGTGCGCCCAATTAAATTCGGCGATTTTCTTATCAAGAAAATCAATTAATCCTTGCTCTGGTTCATCGAATATTTCAATTTTCATAAATGAATAGAGGCTTTATAAATAAGAAACATGATGTTCTATCGATTTTAAAGGTTTAAGAGGAATATCTTTTGCAGGTGTACCGATGTAGATAAAGCCAATAATGTCATTATCTACTGTGATATTTAAAT
Source organism: Alteromonadaceae bacterium (assembly GCA_041890515.1). GTDB lineage: Bacteria > Pseudomonadota > Gammaproteobacteria > Enterobacterales > Alteromonadaceae > Colwellia_A. The sequence goes on along the minus strand of JASDWX010000061.1, from coordinate 6,830 downwards.
CATGTTTAACCGAGTCATTATAACTAAAATCTCCCGTTCTCCATACCGCGCCATAACCTAAACTAAACGCAGCCATTTGCATTGAGTGAGCACAACAACCCGCAGCAATAGATTGTTCTATTTTGGGGACTTTGTCATGATGCTGATATTGTGTGCTAACAATAATAATTAACGGTGCACGATAAGGCATATTCTTAGCTTTTAACGTTTTTTCTTCACTAAAGTTTTGCTCCGTGGCGGAACGTTCAAATATTTTACTTAAGTTATCTAAACCTTGCTCTTTAATGACAGTAAAAAACCATGGTTTTAAACAGCCATGGTCAGGTGCTCGCATTCCAGCGTTAAGTATAAACTCAATATCATCCGAAACAGGTGCAGGATAAATTAATCTAGGACTCGATTGTCGTTGTAATAATAATTCTTTAGCATTCATTAACTATACAGACTCTGTTTATATTTTCGTTGGTAATGATTATAAAGGTAATGATCTATGCTGGTAAAGCGTCCAGCACCAATAAAAAATAAAGCGAGCAACATAATGAAATAAGTACTGGCAAATTCAATACCATTATTCAGAACAACAATAGAGCCATTTTCATATAACCATTTTGTATTGCCATTTTCTTCCAGCAAGCTTCTCATCGCTTCTAAACGGGACCCCGTTGCTTCACTATTATCAAGACTGGCCTGTGCATTATCAACACCAAACCAAGAAAGTATCTTCGCGGGACTATTATCTGGATTGGTTGGTGTTATTGCAAACCAGCCATTGTCTGCATGAACCGTCGTCGCAGCGACTATCATGGTAAACATTAATGGAATACTGAGTAAACGTGTCAATAAGCCAACCAATAATAACCACCCGCCCAAAAACTCTGTCCATGTGGCCAAATTAGCTAACAGAGTAGGAAAAGGAAGACCTAAACCCCACTCTGTATTACCGAACCAAGCAATAATGTCAGGGCTTGTAAGTAAATTAGCAAAACCTGTTACATCAGGATTAATAAATTGCATTTTCCCATAACCTGCCATAATAAATATGGGCGCTAAATAAAGGCGTATTAATAATGATGGTAATCCATCGAAATTTTTGAGTTTTTCTATAAATTTTTGATAGGTATTCATGAGTGTTAAAGCAGTCATTATTACATCATCTATAAAGTCGTTTGTATGATCCATTTAATATGGTCTTAGAATTAGACCTAGCATATGAATATTTACTTTCAATAACACATTTATTTACTATTGAGGCTACTTAACTGATCAAAAATTAAGTAGCATGGTCAACTATAATTATTACTGAATTATCATGCCGGATACTATGACTGAACAAACATCATCACTTAATGCTCCAATTAAACAAAGTATGTTAAAACGCATAACATTAAAAATTTTTAGTGGATTAAATACATTTAGAAAAATTACGATAAACATACTTTTTTTTATTGTGTTATTTGTATTTATCGCTGCAATAATGAGTGACGAAGGGGAAATTATTGTGCCTAATCACTCAGCCTTAGTCCTAAATATTACCGGTGATATTGTTGAACAAAAACGTTCAATTGACCCTATGGATGCTTTCATTGCAGAAGCACTTGAAGAAAAGCAAAAAAATCCTGAAGTTCTACTTAGTGATATTCTCCAGGTTATTGAAAGAGCAAAAAACGACGGTCGTATCAATATGATGGTCTTGAATCTGCAAGGTGTAAATCGTACTGGTCTTAGTAAACTTCAAGATATTGCTATGGCTTTGGAAAAATTTAAGGCTTCTGGTAAAAAAATAATCGCTGTTGGCGACCAATATTCACAAGACCAGTATTATTTGGCAAGTTCGGCAGATGAAGTATGGCTTAACCCACGTGGTTGGTTATTACTTGATGGCTATGGACGTTATCAACTGTATTTCAAATCGGCATTAGAAAAATTATCCATTAGCCAACATGTTTTTCGTGTGGGTACTTATAAATCAGCGATAGAACCCTATATTCGTGATGATATGTCAGCGGCTGCAAAAGAGGCCAATAAATTATGGTTAAGTGATCTATGGTCACAATATAAAAATGATGTGGCCAGTAATAGAGAATTTGCAATTGACAACTTTGATGAAAATGCAGATGTACTTGTTGCTAAGCTTGAAAAAGCCAATGGTAATGTTGCTCAATATGCATTAGAAAACCAATGGGTAGACGCTTTAAAAAATCGTCAAGATATGAAAAAATCTTTAATTAAACTTGTGGGTAAAAATGCTATAGGTGATAGTTATAATCACATTAGTTTCGAGAACTATCTAGCCGCAACCACCCCTATATTCCCTATAACAAACCCAAATACGAATAAAATCGCCGTTATAGTTGCTAAAGGAACAATTTTAGATGGTCATCAAAAAGCAGGAACAATTGGTGGAGATAGTACGGCTGCACTCTTAAGAAAAGCTCGCTTGAACGACAAAGTTAAAGCCGTTGTATTACGTGTAGATAGTCCAGGCGGCAGTGCTTATGCTTCAGAAATAATTCGTCAAGAAATTGAACTCCTAAAACAAGCAGGTAAACCTGTTGTTGCATCAATGGGCACTTATGCTGCATCAGGGGGGTATTGGATTTCTGCCCCTGCCAATAAAATTATAGCATCACCCGCTACTATTACTGGCTCAATTGGTATCTATGGTTTTTTTATGACATTTGAGAATTCTTTAAGTAAACTTGGTGTTCATACAGACGGTGTTGGCACTACAGATATTGCAGGATTTGGTGTAACCCGCCCGCTTACTGAAGGTATGGCTAAAATATTTCAATTGAATATCAATAGAGGTTATCAAGACTTTATTAGCTTAGTCGCTGAGAATAGAAACATGACACTTGAACAAGTTGATGATATTGCACAAGGGCGAGTATGGTCAGGTTTGAAGGCAAAAGAGTTAGGTCTTGTCGATGAATTAGGCGATTTAACCACGGCTATTAATGCGGCAGCAGAATTAGCCGAATTGAAAACATTCGACACGTTATTAATAGAAAAAGAGAAATCAGCTAAAGATCTATTCCTACAAGGATTGATGGGACAAGCCACAAGCTTTTTCCCAACCTCTGAAATAACGAAGATCAGCAATACCAATAAATTATTTATCCAGCTAAAAGCTGAATTATCGTACCTAAATTTATTGAATGATCCGCAAGGCGTTTACTCTTTATGTATGGCTTGTGAAATTAATTAGCAAGCTTTAATCTAAGGGTATATGATAGCCTCGATTTTTCGGGGCTTTTTTATGGTTTAAACAAAAGTACTGTTCTCCCATTTATGAATGATCACTTATTTAGTGCTATTGGATATATATATTTTAAGGATAACAAAATGAAAAAGCGCATTTATATCGCCTACACTGGCGGAACAATTGGTATGAAAAATAGTGATCAAGGTTACGTACCTGTAAAAGGTCATTTAACCGAGTCAATCAACGGTACACCTGATTTTCACCGAGAAGAAATGCCTGAATTCACTATTAATGAATACTCTCCACTGATAGATTCATCAAATATGGCACCCAGTGATTGGCAGCGTATCGCTGATGACATAAAGGAAAATTATGAAGATTATGATGGCTTTGTCGTATTGCATGGCACAGATACCATGGCTTATACGAGCTCTGCGCTTTCATTTATGTTTGAAAATTTAGAAAAACCAATAATTGTTACCGGTTCTCAAATACCATTAAGTCAATTACGTTCGGATGGACAAGTAAACTTATTAAATTCTCTATATATTGCAGCAAACTATCCTATCAACGAAGTAGGCTTATATTTTAATAACAAGTTATATCGTGGAAACCGTTGCATTAAAGCTTATGCGGATGGTTTCAACGCGTTTGACTCTCCTAATATGCCACCACTTTTAGAAGCTGGAATTAATATAAAATTAGTTGCCGGTAAGTTGAACGTTATGAGTGATAAGCCACTCACATTGACACCAATAACACCGCAACCTATTGGCGTTGTGCATTTATATCCTGGAATTTCTAGTGAGTTAGTTGCCAATATTATTAAACAACCGGTAAAAGCATTAATTATTCGCAGCTATGGTGTTGGTAATGCGCCACAAGATGAACAACTGCTTGCTTGCTTAACGCAAGCTTACCATCAAGGTATCGTTGTGGTAAATTGTAGCCAATGTATTCAAGGTACCGTTAATATGGACGGCTATGCAACGGGTGTAGCGTTAAGTAAATGTGGTGTCGTTGGCGGAGGGGATATGACGTTAGAAGCGACATTAACTAAACTTCATTACTTACTCAGTAAAGACTTGTCTCAATTAGAAATATGTCGTTTATTGAAAGAAGATTTACGTGGTGAACTCACCAAAAATTAGGTGGACTCTAGAATATAGACTTTGACTGTTATGATATCCCCCCATAACAGTCAAATCAACCCTAAGCCTAACCCAGCTCAACATTAACATTTAAAATCAAAGAGTTAATAAATAAATAAGTGATTGCAAAAATAATTAACAAGTTACGCGTTACTATAAAAACAGTTGAAATAGGTTAATGTTTTATAGTGTAAATGATAAATATCCTTAAAAAATGAAAAGTCAAAAAATGCTAACTCGCATAAATTAAACATAAAAAAACCACTGAACATTCAGTGGCTTTTGGGGTTATTAACCAGAAAAATTAACAATAAATAGCTTTCACTCTTGAGAGTAATGGCAAGTCAGCTTGTGATAGTTTTCCTAACTTCAACCACTCAACAAGTGAATTGGTTAAGTCTATTGTCTGTCCCGAGAGCATTTGACTTTGCATTAATTGAACTTGTACTTGCAACCGTTGTGCTTTAAATTCTTCAGGTGATTCTTTACTTGCTAGTATTTCAAGCTCTAGTGTTTTATTGCCTCGGTCAATCTCATTGCTGTTTTGATGACATTCTTGTAAACGTTTTTGCCAAGCGTTCGGTAAATCTGTCATCGACTCACTTAACTCCTCTATTGTTAAGGCTTTATTTGCAGCTAACCCTTCTAAACAATCAAAAACTAAATGCCAGACTTTAGTCTTTTTGTCTGCAGAAATTTGTGAAAATTGTTTTGTTATTTCAGTCAGTAATTTTTCAGCCTGTGTCACTACACTTTTGATTACTGGTTTTTGATTAATGACGTTAGCACGTAATGTTTCAATACTTTCTTGTAAAGTAAGCAGTTCATGCTCAGACGGTTGCCCCACTAATTGTTGCTGGTAACTTTCCAATTGTTCAGTTAACTCAGTTTGCTGATTTTTGCGATTTGATTGTTCTGCAAGCTTAGCTTCATCACGTTTAGCAAAAAGTTGGTCATTAACTTTTCTAAATTTTTGCCAAAGCTGGTTCTCTTCACGTTGTCCACTATAACCAATAGCTTGCCATTGGTTTTGTAGCTTTTTAACACTTTCAATCGCTGAAAAAACATCATCGTCACTTAACGCTTGAGTAACTTGTGCGATCAATAAATTTTTACTGTCACTGTTACGTTGATGATAATTTCTTAATTCAACTTTAACGGGCTGTAAAACGTTAATAAATGCTTCATTGAGTTGTTGGAACTTACTTTTATCAACTTGACCAGAGTTTTGCCACTCTTGTATTAGTTTATTAAGTGTTCCATCAATATACTTCCAATCAATTGTCTTATTGTCTATACCTTCGTTGATTCTTGTTAAAAATTCATCAGTGAAATTTTTTGCTTTATTTATGAGCAATTCACGCGTTTCAAGATGCAATTCACGTAATTTTTCTTGCTCGCCATAAAATAAACGACATGGAGCAAAGGCTTGTTCGCATAGCGCATTAAATTGATAATTTAATTCTTTTTCTACTGACTCTTCAGCGTGCCCGAGTGAATTCCAAGTTACACGAAACTGTTTTACTTTTGCTGCTTGGTCATTTGGGTTATCAAGCGGTTGATTAACTAATAACTGTATTTCTTCCAAGAGATTATTTTTTCTAGGAGTTGCAATCGATTGTTCTAAATCACTGAGTTCAGCTATTTTATTTGATATATCATCAAAATCACGTTGAACGCGTGATTTTTGATTGTCTGATAATAAGTCAAAACTCTTTTTAGCCTTTTTGAAAACGCCGAACGCCGCATTATATTTTCCGCTAGTGACTAAACGTTTTACATCTGAAATTTTCTTCTGACATAGTGATAGCAGTAAATCTTGCTCTTTAATTAATGGCTTAAGACCCTGTTGCCATTGTTTTTTTATTTCTTTAAAAGCATCGACAATAGATTCAGGAAAAACACCAGCCACTTTATGTTCTACACTTTTCCATTCTTGTAACCATTCATCAAACAAAGGTTTACGAAGGTTTAATTCATCAATATTTTTAGGTAAAGCAACTTGTGATATTTTTGATATCAAATGGGTTGCATCACTGACAGATTTTGCTATTTGAGGTAATTGAATCAGCTTTTTAGATTTTTCGTCCACCAACGTTATAAAATGATCTTGTTCTATACTATTCAATGTTGATGATTTTATTTCAGTTATTAATGCTTCTAAATGTAATTTGTAACTTTCTTCATCAAGTTCACCACTTTCAAATATTGTCGTGGTGAGTTGTTTATCAATTTCATTGAGCTTAGTATTAAATCGTTCATGAGCATTTTTTTTGTCTTGAACTAACTTATCGGCAATTATTTGTTGTTCAAAAGCCTCATGCAACGGAGCAAAATGTTTAGCTAGTTGTATTTTAATAACTTGATACTTACCATTGAAACTTTCACATTCAAATGATGATAAGCAAGTAAAAATATGGCTTGTATTAAAGAATATTTTTTCTTATCAACCTAAAAATCAATTTGGGATTTAG
>JASDWX010000060.1:16824-20970 GCA_041890515.1 Alteromonadaceae bacterium | reverse complement strand
CTGCTACCTATTGTTATCCTCCTATAAAATAGGAATAAAAATAGAAAGCATTGCAAATCAAATCAAATAAAGGCTTACATTGTTATGTATGTGCATCCCTCCCTTAGTCAATATTTAAGAAAAAGTAAACATTCTGAAACTTTACAGGTTAATCAATTATCGCTATCTCGCGCCGAAAATGATCAGCCTGTATTCAAGTTTGGTTTTGGTCAAAGCCCCTTTCCTGTGCCAGAAGAAATTACAACAGCGCTGGCTAATGCGGCTCATAGAAAAGAATATATGAGTGTTCAAGGGCATTTACCTCTGAGAGAAGCTATTGCTAATTTTCATAAAGAAAAAGAAGGAAAGAATTGGGAGCCAGAAAATATAATTGTCGGTTCAGGGAGTAAGATTTTGTTGTTCTGTGTTATGGCTGCATTTGAACAAGCAGAAATTTTACTACCAGCGCCAAGCTGGGTTTCCTATGAACCTCAAGGACAACTAGCTGGTCATAAAGTCACTTGGCTTAACACAACATTCGAAGAAAAATGGCATTTAACTCCAGAGCAATTAGACCAATATTGTTTAGAACGTGATACGCCCAAAACGCCATTGATTTTAGTCCTTAATTATCCAAGTAACCCAACGGGACAAACATATAATGAAGTGGAGTTATGTGCACTTTCTACTGTCATGAGAAAGCATAATATTATTGTTATCGCCGACGAAATATATAGCTTACTCAGTTATAAAAGCGACTATGCAACCCTTACAGATTACTACCCTGAAGGGTGTATCGTAACATCTGGTATTTCTAAATGGTGTGGTGCTGGTGGCTGGAGACTTGGTTTTATGTATATTCCTCCTCAGCTGAAAAACTTGCTATCCACCGTTATTGGCGTGGCTTCAGAGACATACTCTTGTGCACCTAGTCCCATTCAAATAGCCGCGACAAAAGCTTATGCTAGCTTGAGTATTACTGATGATTTTATAGCAAAGCAAATTGATATCTTATCGGATATTAGCGAGTACTGCACTAAAGCACTGAATGACATTGGCATCAATGTTCATGTCGCAGAAGGTGGTTTTTATTTATTTCCTGATTTTTCCGCTTTTACTGAAAAATTAAAATTACGTAATATTAAAACGAGCGAACAATTAACCACCGTTTTAATAGAAGAAACGGGCATAGCTTTATTACCTGGAAGTGCTTTTGGTATGTCACCAAATAGTTTAACGACGCGTTTAGCTTTTGTCGATTTTGATGGTGAACAAGCTCTTTCTCAAAATCATAATGAATACGAATATAAAAAAATCAAAAAGGGAATATCGTTACTTTGTCTATGGTTTTTATCCTTAGATAAATAGAAATAAAGTGATAAAACTTAAGCTACTACTTGGACTTTCCACCTAGGTTCTTACTTATGTTTTATATGTTTTGGTTTTATATCAATAATAAAAAAGGTTTGATTAAATCATGGAAAATCAAATGAAAGCGCAAATATATTTTGACCCACTACCTTTAACACCTAATACCATAAGCTTGTCAAAGAACAAGATGTCTACATTACGCAATGCATTGATGGACTTACTAAACACCAATCAGTTTAGCACACAACAAGAACTAGCAACTGCACTGGAAAACCAAGGTTTTGGTAAAATTTCACAAGCTAAAGTATCAAGACTACTAACAAACGCGCGGGCAATTAAGAAATACGACAAAGATAAATCTTTTTACCAGTGCCCTAATGAAAAACAAAGACCTAAATCTATCGATTCTGTTGAATCTCTTGCACTGAATATTGCTCATAACAAAACGCATATCGTGCTAAAAACCGTTAAAGGGGGAGCTGCAATAGTAGAAACAATGATAGGTACTATGAGTAAGTCTACTGGGATTTTAGGCTGTATCGCCTCAGATACCACTATTTTGATTATTCCTTGTGATACGTCAACAATAAACGATCTTGTATATTCAATTAAAAGTCACCTCAAAATGGAGACGTTACATGTCGTATAACATCAAAAGTTATAGTTAACGCCGGCATAATAATAGACGCCATTAAAGCCAAAAGGCGCAGATCGGCGAGAATAGGTAAATACACCGGGGCTACTGACAATGATATTGCCACTACTATCTTCAATCGTACCTGCTCTAGAGTTTCCTATTTGATTTTTGTCAGGCATAACATCAAACATATTATTACTGCCAAAATTCACTGATAAGTCATCATTAAATTGATAGTTAATACGTAAATCAGTAATTAATTCAGCACCATAGTTTTGACGCCCACCATCCATTATAGTGTAATCTCCGTAACGATTGAATGTTAAGTTAACCGACCAGTTTTTCTTTTTGTATAATGTACTTAGACTGATTCTATTCTCTGGCTGCCATTCTTCTATGATCGATATATCTTGCTCTGAAAAGATTTTATCGGGTGAAATATCTTCTAATCGACTATTTTTGGGTGTGAAAATGTCAACAACATCTGTTTCTGTAAAATTGGCTGCAAGGGTCATATCGAACACACCATCAAAAGCATCTGTATTCCATGTAACAATCATATCAAGTCCAGCAGTTTCCGTGTCTGCGCCATTAAGAAAGAACTGACTAACGCCAATACCAGATGCTTTCAGTGCTGCGTCAAGTGCTGATGATAAGCCTTCACCTAATTTATTACTGATAACAATGCGATCTTCAATATCAATCGCATAAAGATCAACCGTAACCTTAATTTCGTCAGTTGCTTGATAAACAATGCCTAAACTATAATTAGTTGATTCTTCTTCTTTTAATTCTGGTATGCCAATAGCTTGAGCTAAAACACTATCATTTCTGAATGTGCCAACTTGTTGAGCAATCAGATCACCTTCAATATTATCTGGGTCCGTAACGAATTGCGTACTTATATTATTAAAGTAAAGTTGTTGCATGGAAGGTGCTCTGAAACCTGTACTAAGCGCTCCTCGAATAGCGAAAGATTCAGTAATAGACCAATTACCAGCTAGCTTCATATTTGAACTATCACCAAAACCATCATAGTCATCATATCGAATGGCTGCACTGAGAATAAAGTCATCGGTCAATTCCTTTTCTGCATCAACATAAAAAGAGTAAACATCTCTCGTTTCATTAACGGCTGATACTGGACCAATACCGCCAAACCCTTGAGTGCCAGCACTGCGATCATCAATAAACAAACTTGTACCTTCTAAGCTGTCATAATCGCGATAGGAATATTCATCACCCGGAACAACACGATATTCATCTGTTCTTATTTCAGACCCCATCGCCAATAAGAAAAAATCAAATTCTTGGGTATAATCGATATTAATGGTTTGTAAACTAAGCGCTAATCCGTAAGCAAAGGCTGAACGAGGTATTGTTGAACGAATTTCATTAGCACTTAATCCAGAGTCACCATAACGCAGACTGTTCGCGAAAGATGAGTTGATAGTATCTCGAGTAATATAGTCAATATTATTTTTACCATAGGTGTAGGATAAATCTAGCATTGAGCTATTGTTAAAATAGGCTTTGTAACCCAAGTTGTAAGACAAGTCACTAATGTCAGTATTAATGAGAGGTAGAAATCCTGTGGGAATAGTCGCATCACCATCTTGCAAGGGGGTGTTTCCATCATTATTATTGTTATGTCGAAAGAAGGCAGCTGATTCATTATTTCGGCTCGAATACGTTATAAAACTATAAAGCTCACCTATCCCCAACTCGTAGCCTGCACTTGATGTTATTGCTATTTGTTGAGAGTCAGCATCTCCAATACGAAATGTTGTACGCGCAGCATTGGATTCTCGAACGTCAGTCAATAATAAATGTCCATTAGCCAGCGAAGTACAGCCTGAGAACAGACAAGAACCATGTAACCCCGCACGATTAGTTGCCCCTCTATCTCTAAAGCTTAGCGTGGTATTTAAATAGCCATTATCGCCCAGTGCAACTCCCTTGTTAAAGTCTACATTAATGGTTTTACCATCGCCTTGAGAGTATCCGCCATAGGAAATAGCAACCGTGCCGCCGTCAGATTGATCATTAAGAACAATATTAATAACGCCAGCAATAGCGTCAGAGCCATATTGAGCGGCTGCCCCATCACGTAAAACCTCGATTCGTTTAATAGCGGATGCTGGTATTGAATTTATATC
>JASDWX010000060.1:0-16814 GCA_041890515.1 Alteromonadaceae bacterium | reverse complement strand
GTCCCAGCGGTGCCTCGGCCAACAGTAGTATTTATATGAATAAGGCTGGCTTGATGTCGCCGCTTTCCATTAATCAAAACGAGGGTTTGGTCAGGACCTAGCCCTCTTAATGTCGCTGGGCGTAATGCATCTGTACCATCACTAATGGCTGAGCTAGAAAAATTGAATGATGGCGCTAGAGACTTTAACATTTGACCAACTTCTGTTTGTCCTGTGTTAGCTAATAGATCCGCAGAAAAAATGTCAACAGGAACGGGTAATTCGTCTGCTAATCGCCCAGAAACTCGGCTACCGATAATGGTGATTTTTTCTATCGAGGGTGCTTGATCTAGGTATTTTTGAGGTACTTTGCTGGAAGAATCAGAAACTAGAGATGTTTGAATGCTCAACTCTTTGTCGATTATCTTACGTTCACTTTTTTGTTGATAAGTAATGCTCAATTGACCGGAGTCATCGACTAGCGCATCCAGGTCAATATCGTATAATAACTTTTTGAGGCCTGACCGAATTGAGTAATAACCTTTTAATCGATTAGTTTGGTATTTTTTAGCTAAATCATAGGAGAATATGATGGTTTGATTCGTTTGTTGAGCAAAAGCAATTATCGCTTTATCAGCACGCTGTTTATCTATATCAAATTTAATCAGCTCTTCTGCACTAACATTCAACGATAAAAAAAGCGAAACACAAATCATTACCTGCGTTGTCTTTGGGGAAAGCCAGGCGTTCTTTTGATTAATACGATCGAATAATTGTCTACTATGTAATATTAATAAACGGTACAAAAAATTAAAGCCTCAACTTTCGTGTTATTTTATCTGATCTAGCTTGATAAAGCTCAAGTTAAAGAATATATAAATATAATAGTGCTAATAAGTCAACACTATTTATATCTGAATTTTATATTCTTTCAGATGATAACCGAATTAAATCTGAAGACGTTTTTTGGTGATGAATATTAAAATTAAGACTTAACGATTTTAATAACCCATCAATATCGTCAGCTTTGAAGTAACCTGCAATCACTAATTGTGCTAACTCGACATCCATAATTTCAAAATGAGTATTGCTATAACGGCTAATTTCTTTTAACGCTTTACCTAGCGGCTCACCTTCAAAAATCAACATACCTTGCTGCCATGCTAAATCTCTTTGAACCTGCACGAGTGTTACTTTGTTTATTGGTCGTAATATATTATCATCAATGAAGGCTTTTTCACCAGACGTAACCAGTACACCAGGAAGATTTACTAGCTTTATTGAACCCGTTTGATGAGATACATATTCGATAAATTCGGCGGACTTTGAGATAAGCACCTTACCTTCGGTAACCAGTAACTCTAAATCTTGATTAGTATCTTTTTGCACATTAAAAATTGTGCCCAAAGCGGTAAAAGACTTTTCGCCAGCCTTAACGGTGAATGGCCTTGTAATATCTTTAGCAACATCAAATTTTGCCTCACCTTGTATTAACTTAACAAAGCGCTGACGTTCATTGTAAACGACTTCAATAAGACTATTGGTATTAAGTTGAATACTGGTACCATCGCTCAATGAAAAAATCGCTTGTTTTCCCACTGCTGTCGAAAATTTTTGTACAAGATGCTGATTTTGATTAAATGAAGGGAATATTTGGAAATCTGTTGTTAAACTTCCACCTAACAATGCTACAAAGATAACACTTGCGGCTACCGCTATTTTTTTAAAATGATGACGTGTACGTTTCGTTGCATTTTCTAATGGGAATAAAGCACTTAATTCATTAAGTACACTCAAATCATCCCATAAAGAGGCCATTTTCATTAATATTTCACGATGAGCATTACTCTGGTTTATCCAAATAACAATTTCTTTTTTCTCACTTTTTGTACAACCACGATCGATTCGACTTATCCATAAACAAGCCTGTTCTTGAATTTCTTCTTTACTGCTGAATTGGGTTACTTTAGTCATCAACTATAAACTCTTTATACTTTTGCCTGAAGGCAGTGCTTCGACACTATTTAAGTGACGCTGGTTATTATCATTTTGTTCCATATATAATGAACATTTTAATAACCCTTTCGCGACATGTTTTTCAACCGTGCTTTCGCTAATATGTAGGTATTTTGCTATTTCCTTCTGACTGAGTCCATAAACCTTTTTCAAAATAAAGCACTTACGAACGGCTGTTGCTAACTGATTGGTCGCTTGAACAAAAACTAAGAATCTTTCTTTACTTTCAAATTCATCTTCAAAGTTCTGCGAAGTCAATTCTATAGGGGGTTCACTGAATTCTTCAATAGAATCATTAAATTTATTATCCCACTTTGCTATATGGTTTAACGCTAAATTTTTAGCCGTTTTTAACATATAACTGCGAGAATACTTAATTTCTTGTTTGAGGTTAGCTTCATAACTGCGAACAAAAGTGTCTTGAACAATATCATCAATATCTTCAGGGTGAACAATACGGCTAACTACACGCCTTATTTTTGCCCTGTAACTAATGAAAACATCCGATAATTTGGGTTCTGTTATCATTCAATAAATACTTTCTATATTAATAGTTAAATCGAGCTTAGTGCGAAAATCAAACAACTACAAGCGTTAAATTACTCAACGAAATACAGTGAAAATAAATAAAAATTTTTTTTGAATAAAATAAAATTTAAATACAGATGACAATGAAAATAAAATTAAATCAATAATAACAATACCTAACATGTATGTTTTTTTAATCGCCATTATAAATAAATGACATTTTCATTACATAAAATATAAAAAACATCTGTAAAAGCCCTCTATTTGAAATAAATAAATGAGGCTTTTAGTTTTTCAACTGTCTATTAATTACGGGGATTTTATATTTGTTTACTCTTAATAATATCTTCTGATGTAATTTGAATAAACCCCTCGTTTTTCTATAATGATGTCAATTAATAAACAGGTAAATGTAATGCTAGAAACAAAGTGTCTCACCAATACAAAAAGCTTAGTAAAAGAAAATCATGTCCCCCCTTATTTTGATGAAAAATCACTCACCACTGATACACTTTACATTAAAACACTCAACCTAGATATTGTAGAAAGTGAAAGCACAAGTTATGTATTGGGATATAACTAGACACGTTTTGTGTGAAAAATAATAAAAGGAGGAAACTAACTTGTTATCTGTCTATTAAATTACCCTGAACACCTTTAGGCGTTCAAACACACTTATTTAGTCATAGGTATAATTTAATGGACATTGTTGTAAACCTCACAGAAACGTTATTTATCGCGCTTATCGTACTTTTTTCAGGATACTTTCTGAACAGTAAAATTCCTTTTTTAAGGAATAATAATATCCCAGAACCTGTTGTTGGCGGTATCGTATTCTCTCTCATACTCACCCTAATTCATTCCTATTTAAACATTAACTTTCAATTTGATATGAGTTTAAAAAATCCGTTAATGACGATGTTTTTTACGACCGTCGGTTTAGGGGCAAGTTTTAGCTTATTAGCAAAAGGAGGGCCTAAAGTTCTGCTATTTCTACTTGTTGCCACTTTATATTTATTTGTACAAAATACGGTGGGTGTTGTTTATGCAATTTCAACAGGTATGGATCCATTAATGGGACTCATTGGTGGTTCAGTGACGTTGTCTGGGGGGCACGGCAACGGTGCTACTTATGCAGATTTATTTATAACCGAATACAACATGCCTTCAAATACCTTTGAATTAGCCATGGCCTCTGCAACCTTAGGGCTGATATTAGGAGGACTGATCGGAGGGCCTGTTAGCCGGAGGCTTATAAGCCGTTACAATTTAGCTTCCAGCGACAAAGACACCCACTTAAAAGGTGGCGATAAAGAAGCGATTACTTTTGATCCTGAAGAATATGATTTAGTGACACCTAAAAAAATGATGGAAACCCTCTTTTTTATTCTTCTTTGTATGGTGGTAGGGCAATTAGTTTATATTGAGTTAAAAAATGGTGGGATTGTTCTACCTGCCTTCTTAATTCCCTTATTGTTTGGTGTAGTTGTAACAAACTTAACCGAATTATCAAAACGATATCGAATCAGTAAAGCTTGTATAGATTTATGGGGAACAATGGCCCTGTCGATTTTTTTAACGATGGCGCTCATGTCACTCAAAATTTGGGAGCTTGAAAAATTAGCAGGTACCATGCTATTTCTTATTATATTACAAGCGACATTACTAATGGTATTTGCCTACTTTGTCACTTTTAGAATCATGGGGAAGAACTATAATGCTGCGATAATGGCAGGAGGTCATTGCGGTTTTGGTTTAGGCGCAACACCTACAGCCGTTGCAAATATGGAATCTTTGGTTGCTCGTCATGGACCATCACCGCAAGCTTTTTTGGTTGTACCTCTGGTGGGCGCCTTTTTTATTGATATAACAAATGCGGTAATTATTCAATTTTATTTAAGTTTACCTTTTGTTAGTGGACAGTAATATGTTGCAAAACTCGAAGTAAGAATAAAGGATAATCTCAAGTTTAAAGCACTACACTGTGCCTGCTTTAAACTTGAGACTAAATAAATAGCCTATTTATAATCCTCTCTGCCACTCTTGACGGATAGGAATACTTTTAGATTGATCAATCGCCAGTTGTACTGTATTCAGTAATTTAATTTTATCTTTACCCAAGAGACCTTTCAAGACCAAATTATTTGAAGCATGATCCGATCTAAAAATGGTTTTATCTAATTCAAGTGCCGATAACAGAATTTTCATTTCCCTAAACAACTCTTGTTGATTTAACAGTCGAAAAGGTTGATTCTCAGGAAAGTTTTTGGCAAAACGCTCTTCACCTAAAGGAAAGCTTACCACTAACGTAGACAAATAATCAGGTTGAGCTTCGTTCATTAATTTTGCAGAATTCACAGCATGTTGTTTTGATAATTCAGGTCCACCTAGGCCATTTAATATCATCACTGAGCTTTTAATACC
Organism: Alteromonadaceae bacterium; assembly: GCA_041890515.1. Classification (GTDB taxonomy): domain Bacteria; phylum Pseudomonadota; class Gammaproteobacteria; order Enterobacterales; family Alteromonadaceae; genus Colwellia_A. Next base: position 11,867 of record JASDWX010000060.1, on the reverse strand, counting down.
CGCTTGTTTAATTTTATTCAGTGCCACTAAAGAGCTCTGATATGTTTCACCCTTTTCAATTAATTTTAGCACTTCATCATCGCCACTTTCACAGCCTACATACATAAGTGATAAACCTAATGCTCTCAATTCAGTGAGTTGTTCCACTGTTTTATTGGTTAAGTTTCTTGGTAAACAATAACTGGAAACACGTGTCACTTGTGGTAAATGTTTTTTTATCAGATCAAGAATTTCTTTCAAGCGTTTAAACGGTAACATCATCGCATCGCCATCAGCTAAAAAAACTCGACCTACCGATAAAGCTGATTGTGCAATTTCAATAATCTCTTGCTCTATCAAGTCTATTTTTTTGGGTTTAAATTTTTTATTTTCTGCAGTATACATATCGCAAAAACTGCACTTATTCCAAGAGCAGCCAATGGTCACTTGTAAAATTAAACTTTTCCATTCACTTGGTGGACGAAAGACGGGTTCTATATATTCAATGGGATACATGCTTTTCCTATTTTTTATTTATACAACTACCAAGAACGTCTATTTTTAAACGCTTTAGTTTGTTCTTTTTCATGCGTTTGATTATAGCTTTTTATCTTTTGATTTTTACTCAGCATGACTTTTATTTGATAAAGCGTTTCACGAGCTAACGTATGACGGTCACCGCGCCACCATACTTTGTTGTATAGTTTTTTCACACCAGCGACGGCATCAGGTGATTGTTGGCAAAGTGATTCTGCCAATGCTTGTGCAGCAGCGATGGGATCTGAAGTAATTTCAGTGATCAAATTATATTCAAGGGCTTGTTTTACAGAAATTTCTTTTCCTGTCATTGCAAGTAACTTGGCTTGATCAGCGGGTAAATGTTCTTTAAGTGCTAGCGTTCCGCCCATATCAGGAATTAAGCCCCACCTCGCTTCTAGAATAGATAAAGTAGCCGTCGGCTCAACAAAACGAAAATCGCCACCTAAAGCTATCTGTAAACCACCGCCCCAAACTCTCCCATGTAAAGCCATGATCACAGGCGCTGGAACTTTACGCCAACCTGTTGAAACACGTTGTGCTAAATTTGATTGACCAGGAAGCCACTTAAAGAGTAACTTCAAAATATTAATAGGCGCTTTCATGACTGACTTCACATCTAAACCACTACAAAAATCAACACCTTCGCCGTGTACTATCACTGCGCGTAAAGTTTTATCTTTTTGTAATTGCTTAATTACTTTGTCAAGTTGATGAAACATGTTCATATTAATAGCGTTATGCTTGTCTGCACGATTAAGTGCTACATAAGCGATGTTATTTTCAATTGTTAATAATACAGTTTTTTCTGGCATACTGACCTCTGGTTCGACCAGAATAAAATAACCTTGTCGGCAATAGATGTAAATAAAAATAATGAACAGTGTCACTTAAATCAAGACTACACTTGTAAGAGCCTAAAAAAACAATCGAATCAGAGTCCATAGTTTGGTGTTATAATTGTTATCAATGAACTAATTAAAACTATAACAACTCAGTGATTTAACTTATAACGTTGACCACTGCTTTAGCATTAAAATTGCGTATTGCTTCTCGGGGAAAAAAGTACTTGTCATTGCTGCTTGTTGAAGATAACTAGTAGCTTCTTCTCTCCTGCCTAATTTATCTAACACTATAGCTAGGTGGTAATTTACTTCAGCATTTTCATGTTCAAAAGAATAAGCCAATCTAAGTAAAGCCAGAGCTTGTTGGTAATTTTCTCTATTGATTTCAATCCATGCTTTAGTATCCAAAATAGTGACACTATCGGGAAGAAGTTTATAAGCTAATTCAGCCATAGATGCTGCTTTAGTCTTCTGCTGAAGTGATAGATAAACCAGCGCTATGTTGTTTAGTAAAACAGGATTATTTGGGTACATTTCTAATAAGACTAAATATTGATTCAACGCAATTTGATATTGTTCTGTAACATGATAAGTTTCGGTTAATGCAATAGCTGAGATTAAATCACTTGGACGTTCTTTTAACCAAGAAGAAAGTAATGAAATGATTTTTTCATTCTCATTTTTTTGTTTATAAATACGATATAAACCTAAAACAGCTTGCTGTGATGCCCCTTTATCTAATGACGTAAGATAATAATTTTGAGATTTATTTAAATCGCCAAGCATACTAAATAGATCACCTTTGAATTGGTCTATTTTAGCCACATTGCCAATAATACTCTCCAATTGACCGATTAGCTGTACCGCGTAGTCTTCATCTTTTAATGCAATAACTAAAGCGATTAACTTATCGTATGCAGGAACAAATTTATTACTCCATGCTATTGCTCTCACTAATTTATTTTTTGCGGGTAATAAGTGCCCTAAACCTATTTGGAAATTAGCTAAGTCCAATAAAATAAGTTCTTTTTTAGCGCTATATTTAATCGCTCTATCAAAAACATCATTCGCCTTTATATTATTTTTATTTTGATAATATAGCTTTCCTAATATTGCATAAACTTGGCTATTTTTCTTATTACTCAATATGAATTTATTTGTTAACTCAATCGCATTTTCAATCTCCTTTTCCTTTTGGTAAATTGAAACCAATCGAGTAAAAGCTAAAAAGCTATATTGATTTATTGCGAGTGCTTTTAAATATATATTTTTTGCCAAGTTTTTATTTTGATTGCCTAAATAGATATCACCTAACTCTATTAAAACGGCACTATTGTTAGGACCAAAAACCTCGTTATAGGTTGTTAGTTTGGCTATCGCCTCATCAACATTATTTTCAAAAACATCTATTCTTGCTAAATGAATTACAGCTTGGCTATTCTCAGGAGAAAACACTAGAGCATCTTGATAACTTTTTTTTGCGTGATACATATCTCCAGACAATCCTAGGGCGCTCCCTTTTAGCTGGTGAATATAAGAGTCACTAGGTAGAGTTATTAATAGATCATTTATATAAATCAAAGCTACTTTGGGCTTACCTACCTCGATGTATGCTTTTGAAAGTAACAATAGTCCTTCAGAACTTTCAGTCAGCTTTATATGACTAATTAAGCTAGATATAACTTTGCTATATTGACCACTTATCATGTATAGCTTCGCTAAATTGATTATCGGCTTTATCTGATCTGGTTGTAATTCGGAAGTTTGCTTAAAGTAATACTCTGCCTTTTCATATTTACCTAAAACCATTAATACTTTACCAAACAAAGAAAAAACTTCTATGTCTGCTGTTTTATATATAACCAATTTAGAAAGCACGGATTCAGCCTCTATAAAATTGTTTTGAGCTATGGTTATTTTTACATGTAATTTTTTAGCATCAATATCTTCATTGTTGATTTTCATATATTTAATTAAAGATCTATAAGCAGTTTCATGATTGCCTTGCTGAAAATTAACTAAACTCGATAAATAATAAAAAATAGGGAAATCGTCCTTGAGAACATCGGAGACTGAACCGAGCACATTAATTAAATGATCAATCGTCTTCGCTGATTCGTTGGTGTCTCCTAAAGAGATATTAGTGAGGTATTTTAAAAAATTCACGCCTGGTTCATTGGGTATTATTGCTAATATTTGTTCAAGCTCATTTTTTGCTTTTAGTAAATCACCGCTCTCTAGCAGCAGCACAGAATATATTAACCGAGCAGGAGAACTTTTTGGGTTTATTTTTAGCGCTCTCTTTACATTTTTATTTGCTGTATCTACTTCTCCAGTCATTTGATGAACTACCGCACTCATCAGCAAAATATTTATATGATTTTCATCAACCTTCATTGCTTGTTTAATAAAAATTTTTGACTGAATTAACCGTCCTTTTTTTAATGCAACTTGAGCCCGTCCGATAAGCGCTTTCAAATTATCCGGTGACTTTTGTAATACCTCCACAAAAATTTGATCAGCTTTGTTAAAATACTTATTACCCAATAACGCCTGTGCTTTATACAACAAAAACACATTACGATTAACGTTATTAAATGTATAAAAATATTCATCAACAAAGCTTAATACTTCATCAAACTTCCTTTGCAGTAAGAATGCATCCATCAAATAAGTTGATATATAAGCCTTGTCAGCGCCTGCTAATTCAGCTTTTTTTAATTCTACTTCAACTAAACTTCCTTTGCCTAAAACAAGTAGTAGCCGAGCGTTTAAAATCCTTGAAGGCAAATGTTCTGAAGGTTGACTTAGGGCATTTTTAAGGTGAATTTTCGCTGAATCAAATTCTGATTTGTTAAAACTTATTAACGCCTTTTCATAATGCGTATTTATGACACTTGCTAAGGCAGAAAAGTTATATAAATAGACCGAAAAAAAAAAGATATACTAGGAAGTGATTCATCGGTCTTTTATTTTGTGACAAATACTTTCTCACTCGACTAATAGGCATATTATTTATCCCTTATTTAAATTTAACTCGTATAAAAATTCATTTTGTCTATTTTATTCATGCTTATTCGCAACTTTAAATAGTCTGTAACGACTGTAGAGGAGAACAATAAATGCGCCTGCCATTAAAGTAGAAGAATTAGGTTCTGGCACAGAGGTTATTTGAGGTGCTGCAATAATAGAAGTAGGCAAATGAACTTCTGATGTTGTTAAAAGAGAGAATACGCCTAAAGATCCCTCTATAGGGGTAGCTGAAGTAACTGTTGCATAAGGGGCAAGTAAACTTCCCATAAAACTATGAGTATGAAGTTGAATAGTTTGCGCTTCGTAAAAATTCCATAATATTTTTTCACGCCCGATAAGGGAGGTGAAAACACTACCAACCTTATTGCCACTATTAGACCAGTTAGCATTTACCCCGCCAACGTTAATCACAATACCAGCGAGCGAGTTTATGTTATTTACTAGCATTTCTATCTGTTGAACTTTGGTATTTGTAAAAAGTCCCCATTGTGATATGTCAAAAACTGCATAATCATCAACGCCTAATGACTGGTCAACATTGAATTTATAGGCGCTAGGCTGCCCTGATGGGATAGTAACCGTGCTATTACTTGTCATGTCCCTAAAACTTTGAGAATTATCAATTAATTGATTTTCAAAGTCATCTCTTACCGTATCTAAATTTGTCTGGCTGATCCAGACTGCATTATTCACCTTTCGGTTGTTGACCTTTTGCTGACCATTCCACTTGACTGTATTACCCATACCGACGACTAAGCCCCCAACAATACTTAATGGCCCGCTAGACCCTCCACCATTTATACTTCCTGCAACCTGTAAAGTTGGCCCATTAAAAGGTGCGGATAAATGAATGCCATAGTTATGGCTTGACGTTCCTATAATATCGCCACCGACAAAAGTTCGCCCTTCTACCTCAGAATTGCTACTAAAATCGCCAAGAGTGATGAGGTTATAATCGTTGAGTAAAAATGCATTGCTTGATGCAAATTGTGGAAACAATGCAATTAATGTTATAAATAAATATTTTTTCATAATTGCCTCTTAATATTTTTTTGGATAATAAAATGATATTCACTGCATACTTTAATAATAGACCAACATTACATTAGTGACAACATTGATAAAAAGTCATTTTTAAACAATGATCTAACTAAAAAACCTATCATTTATTAAAAATCATTATTTTTATCGCAACAATTTAATTTTGCAAATTGCAAATTGCAAAAAAATGATGCTTTAACAGAGGAATGTTAATGTAAATTTTTAGATTATTATTTAATTGACTCTACTGTCGTTATTCATTTATGTTTTTATTTCACTCCCCAGGCATTTTTATTTACTATCTGTATAAATCAGTAGTATATGGTTCCGCCTCGAATTAAGTGGCCCTAAACATAAAACCTAATGAAACAGGAAACATTAAAATGACACAACATTTTCACGGTAAAACAGTCATCATCACAGGAGCATCAGCAGGAGTTGGTGCAGAAACTGCTAGAGCATTTGCGAAGATGAACGCTAAACTTGTATTATTGGCAAGAGGACAACAAGCACTCGACGATATTAGTAAGGAGCTTTCAGCTCAAACTGATGTGTTAACCATTGCAATGGACGTGTCTAATGCTACTGACTGTCAAAAGATGCTCATTAGCGCCCAAGAAAAATTTGGTGACATACATTACCTGATTAATAATGCGGGTTACCATAAACGCGGAGAGGTAGAGAATAACTCACCTGAAGCATTAGCCAAAATGGTTGATGTTAATTTACGTGCCCCCATTGAATTAACGGCATTAATTTTACCCTATATTCGAAACAGTATTGCGAAAGGTAGTTTTGGTGGAATAGTAAACGTAGGCTCTCTAGCTGGCCGAACCCCCTTACAAGGCGCTGCAACATATTCAGCAACTAAGTCGGGCTTACGCGCATTTACTTATGCACTCTCTGATGAGTTGATGGGTTCAGGTATTAGTGTTGGTTTAGTTTCTCCAGGCCCTATTAATACTGGTTTTATTATGTCTGAAATAGATGAAGTAGAAGATATCGTTTTTTCTCAACCCATGAGTAGTCCACAACAAGTAACTGATGCAATAATATGTGTCGCTAAAGGCTATAAAGTTGAAATTTCATTGCCCAACTCAAGTGGCTGGTTAACAACCCTTTCCTATTTATTTCCGGCATTAAGAAGATTTTTACGGCCCTCTCTTTATAAAAAAGGACGAAAAGCAAAGGAACGCTACAGAAACAAAACACAATAAAGCCAAGTGTTACGTACATTCATAGAATATCCGTATATAATATATTTATAACTGTTTAGTAATAAAAGAATCTCATGACGCTAGAAAACGAACAACTCAACAATCCCTTACATGGGTTAAAATTAGATACGCTCTTAGAAGAATTGTTGGAGCATTATGGTTTTGAAATATTAGCGGAATATACTAGTATTAATTGTTTTAAAAATAAGCCTAGTGTTATTTCTAGCTTGAAATTTTTACGTAAAACCGAATGGGCGCGTGAAAAAATAGAACGTTTTTATTTATACGAATTTAAAAACTTACCAAAAGCTGATGATGTTCAATATGAAATACCGCCACGTTTGCGCGTTATTCCTGCGCATCAAAAACCTAAAGACCCAGCGGTATTAATTTTAGGGCAAGCACCGGCTCCTACAATTAGATCATGAAACTTCTCGGATAATAATCCGTCATCGCAGGGTCGAGGTCACAGAAGTGATAGCCGAGGTAGTGGCGGCGGTTATAAAGAAAATAATGAACGTGGTTTTGCTCGCCGTACAGAAAAATCAGAAACGCCAAAACCTTCTGGTGGTTCTTCAAACCCTTATTCTGATTCTCCTAAATAAGAACAGTAAATCGTTCCAAATGACAGATTAACTAACGGTTAATCTGTCAGCATATCAATAAATTCCAAACTAAACGTGTAAATGTCCCCTGGCCAGCGTGCTGATAAATAATTCCGATCTCTAACAACATGGCCACGTGATAAGTTTTCCAAATCATCACGAAACAGAGGAAAACTTCCTCCAATAAACTGTGTTTTACAGGCGAGTGCAGATATTAACTCATCTTGCGTTGTCGTGTGTGGATAGGTTAAATAATAATCACCTAACCAAAGTCGTGTTAAATTAAAAGCCGTAAGCTCCTGACGTTTCAATAATCCGGTACATTTATAATTATAAATAACTGATTTTTTGGTTTTTTTATCAATACTTCTAGCTGGAATTAGTACGCCGTGACACACGGCAGCAACCGGTTTATTTTCATTAAAGAAATCTACAACTAGCTTTTGTAATACTTCCGATTCTAAATACGCTTTAACGCCTTTGTCATGTCCTCCTGGTAATAACAATCCATCAAAATCATCAGCACTAACATCTGTGTATTTCAAAGGATTATTGAACGCGAGGGATTTTTCCATTTGACGATAAGCAATAATGGCATCTGGGCGAGCCTGTAAAATAGGTTTGAGTAGACCCAAGCTTTTGCCTGTTAACATTATTTCATCGGTGACCGCTATATTGCCATCAGGGGTAATGAACGTTATCTCAAACGGCTGTTCGTTAAGCAATAACCAAGGAATGGCAACTTCAGAGGGATCACAGCCATAATGAGGCAATGGAACTAATATTTTTTTCTTATGCATATTCATTCGCCTAATTTAATCTTAATAATTAATTTATTCTTGTTGCAAAAAGAATGACCACTGCGCTTCATACTCAAACATCTGACGATGTTTCTTCGTTGCTAAATGCATCTTTTTGTCGCGTTCGGTTGAAAATGCCCCCGTTCTACAAGCTTGACATGTTTTGTGCTCTGGCACTCTGCTTGGGCGATTATAAGTTATATAATCATCGCTATCCTTATCAAAAATAGCTTTACAATTTTCTAAAGAATCACTGCTGTAAATATAGGTTGTGCCTTGAGTTGATTTAACATGCTTATCCCTATTTACATTCCTAACTTTATAATCTGGAAACTTAGTGATATCAAAATAAAATCTCCCAATATAATTAATATCGGTATTACGAATTAAGGATCTTTCAATATCCCATTCTAAATAAGGTTTAACATTTTTTGAAGTGATGAGCGCTAACTTAGCGCCATTATCATCAAGGAAATACTCAAAGCAGTTTAGTAAGTATTTCCGGAGTAAGGCTCTATTTAAGGTGTTAACACTGAAGCTTTCACATTGTGCTTGAAAAACTTGTTGAGAAGGAAATGCAGGTAATAAAGGGAACTGAAAAATAACAACATCAAATGATTTATGGTTCAGTTCCCCCCAAGTATTTTTATTCGTGACGTCAAACTCTGTAATGACTTGACAGTTTTCTTGTTGAAGTTGACAATAATATTCATCCCCATACTTTTTATCTAAGCAATCTTTACTGTCGTATATGGTTGCAGTTAGTTGACGTGGTTGGTGATATTTTAATAATGATGCTGAAAAAGAGAGGTCTCCATCACCAATTGTTAAAACACGCCACTTAGGATCAATATACATAATTAAATTTACAAACGAATAAAATAAACATTGTACCTACCTATGAAGTTAAATACGTTAGTTTTGTACTACGCTAAACGTTAACTGGCACTTTTCATAAAGGCTTTCTAGCAACGATTTGTGCTATCGCTTGACTATTACTGCCCGTGTCAGAAATCATTATCCCTTCAAAATAGTGTAAAACTTGCCAATCAGAAAAGTATTCGGCTAATTCACCTGCTTTTAATAAAAAATCAGTATTTTTGGGTCGGCCAAAATTGGCTTGTGAAACTGTAAAAGTCTCATAAATTACTAAACCATTAGGCTCAACAGCCGTTTTAATTTTCTCAATAAGTGGCCGATGTAGATAACGAAAAACCATAACAGCACTGTAACTATTTGTAGTGAAAGGGTTAACATTTTCAAGTTCAAAATCAATTTGCCAAAATTTGGCTAAAGAGGGTAAATATTTATCTGAATCATCAATTATTCGTTGCTTTATCTCTGTTAATACCTGCTGTTTAACATCAGAAAAAACGACTGGTAAACTTTTTTCGAGACAGAACAAACCATTCCGACCGCTACCACAAGCAAGATCTAATATAGGTGATGAGTGAGTGTTTATTTGTAGATCAACTAAATATTGGCTCAGTAATGATGAATGCATAGACCTATCTTTTGGATGTAAAAAAACAAAAAGCTGCAAATAAATTTGCAGCTTTTATTTAAGACTAACTTAAGCACATCGTGTTAAATCAGTATTGTTATATTTTCTATAACTTAAGAACTAAGCAACTTAAAACTGAGATACAGGTGCAGCGATTACTGTACGAGAAATTTGAGCGTCTATTTTAAGCGCTTCAATAAAACTTTGGTAAGCTGATTGCGCAAGTTGTTGAGTTTGTTGTTGTGCTATTCTAGGATCTGCATCTTTTTCAACATCACTCACAATAACAGACTGAACTTCAAGTAAGGCTAAATCACCATTATTTAATGTCACTGTTGTTGCTGAGATCATACCTTCTGTTGGATGAGGTAATTTGAATGCTTCACGACTTAAGCTCGCATCAATATCACCACCAGAACGTGCAACATTTACTTTTTCAACAAATGCCGTATTAATTGCTGTTAATTCGTTAACGATATCATTACCTGCTTTAAATGAAACAAGTAAAGTGTCTGCAGTCGTTTGCGCTTTTTCTGTAGATTTCTGAGCAATTAAAGTTTCACTAATATTTGCAGAAACTTCAGTAAGCGGCTTAACTTCTGCTGCTTGGTAAGCTTCTAAACGCATAACAATCGACAGCGTATCGTTTATTTCAATAATATCTGAGTTTACATTTTCCTCTAAAACCAAATCAGAGAAAGCAGCTTCAATTGCTTTAGGGTTATTAAATGGTGCAACATTACCAAATTTACTTAACCAATCTGTTGTAACTATTTTTACATCAATAGAATCAGCTGCTTCATCTAAATTATCAGGAGATTCAAAACTTAAACGTGCCATCTCTTGTTGTAATTCAAAAAACTTATCTTGCGCTTTTTCATTACTTACTTTTGCCTGAAGTTCTGCTTTAACATCATCAAAAGCTTGAACTTGCTCTGCTTTTAAATCGGTTAATTTAATTAGATGAAAACCAAATTCACTTTGAATGACGTCACTTACGCTGTTAACTTCTGTTAAAGCAAAAGCGCCTTCGTCAAATGCGTCGCCCATAGCACCACGTTCAATCCAATCTAAATCACCGCCATTTTCGCCACTGAAAGTATCTGCCGAGTTTTCTTTAGCTAAAGTAGCAAACTCTTCACCCGCGTTAATACGCGCTAATAAATCTTCAATGGTTGTTTTAGCCGCAGCTTCGTCATCATTAAATTCAATTAATATATGTGCAACACGTCGTTGCTCGTCTTTACGGAAACTTGCCATGTTTTCTTCATAATAAGCTTTAACGTCAGCGTTGGTAACTTCAACTGTTTTTGCAATATCGTTAACATCAAGTGCGATATAATTAATTTTTACTTTCTCTTGGTTTTCAAAACGCGCTTGGTTCGCTAAGTAATATTGATTAATCTCATCATCTGTTAACTCAATACCCGCTTTAAACTGTTCAGCATTAATCGTCGCAAAGCGAATATTACGCTTTTGATCTTGTAAGGTATTCATCAGTTTTTCTTGGTACGGCAAATTAAATTCACTTGCTAATACAGCTTGTGTTAATTGGCGTCGAGTCATTTCTACACGTAAATAATCACGAAAATCTGATGATTGACGAAAGCCCGATTGATTAATCAATGCTAAATAACGATTGTTATCAAAAACACCATCAACTTGAAATTCAGTCATTGTGCGGATAGTCGTTTTGATACGCTCGTCGGATACACGAATTGACATGTTAACGGTACTTTGATCAATCAATTTTTCGTTGATTAAGTTATCTAATACGCCGTTACGGAAGTTTGCCATATAGTTTGCATCTGCTGACAATGTATCAAACATATCACCAAATTGCTGAGCCATACGATTACGTTGCGCCTGATAGGCTTTATCAAAATCATTTTGCGATATTTTCTCGCCATTAACGTCAGCAACAGATGTGTCTACTGAGTTGGTATAACTACCAATTCCCGCTAAAGCAAAAGTTAAAATAACTAAACCTAGTATAGATTTTGCAATCCATCCTTGTGAACCTTCTCGAATATTTTCTAACATCTTTTTCTCTATTAATTACGACAGATATATCTTTGTTTAGGATTCTATCAGAAGCATCACTGACCTTGAAGTAGCAGACGAAGATTAAATTATCTTTATTGTTATATATATCAAAAAACGACTTAAATAGTTTTTTTTTCGTGTGTTTGGTCACTTTTTTACGATTCACACGACAAGTAAAATTTAATCTATTTACTAAAAATCACTCGAGTATTAGGCGACAATTAGCTTGGCCGGCTCGCGACAATTAACTTGACCGGTTT
>JASDWX010000059.1:28899-71850 GCA_041890515.1 Alteromonadaceae bacterium | reverse complement strand
GCATATCTTCAACAGGTACTACGTTTGAAATAACACCCTTGTTACCATGACGACCGGCCATTTTATCACCCGGTTGGATGTGACGTTTTATCGCTAAGTAAACTTTAATGATTTTAAGAACGCCTGGCGCTAAATCAGCACCTTGAGTGATCTTACGGCGTTTGATTTCAAACTTCTTATCGAAATCAGCTTTAATGTTGTCGTATTGCTCAGCGATTTGCTCTAGTTCAGATTGTTGACCTTCATCAGACAAGTTTTGAACTAACCAATTTGCACGAGACATACCATTAATGTCTGATTCATTTAAACCTGCAGAAAGAAGAAGGTTTTTAGCACGGGCGAAAATACCATCTTCTAAGATGCTAAATTCATCGCCTAAATCTTTCTTAACTTCTTTAAGTTGTAATTCTTCAATTTCAACGGCACGCTTATCTTTTTCTACACCATCACGGGTAAAGATTTGCACATCGATGATAGTACCTTTAACTGAGTTAGGTACACGCAAAGAACTATCTTTAACATCGGCAGCTTTCTCACCAAAAATTGCTCGTAAAAGTTTTTCTTCTGGTGTTAATTGAGTTTCACCTTTAGGAGTAACTTTACCCACTAAGATGTCGCCACCATTAACTTCAGCACCAATGTAAACAACACCAGCTTCATCTAATTTAGATAATGCTGATTCGCCTACGTTAGGGATATCAGAAGTAATTTCTTCACTGCCTAACTTAGTATCACGCGCGATACATGTTAACTCTTGAATATGAACCGTTGTGAAACGATCTTCAGTAGCAACACGTTCAGATAACAACATTGAATCTTCGAAGTTGTAACCATTCCAAGGCATGAAAGCAATACGCATGTTCTGACCAAGGGCTAATTCACCCATGTCCGTTGAAGGACCATCGGCAAGCACATCACCACGAGTTACAGGTTCGCCCATACGACACTGTGGACGTTGGTTGATACATGTATTTTGGTTTGAACGTGTGTATTTCGTTAAGTTATAAATATCAATACCGGCTTCACCAGCATGCATTTCGTCTTCATTAACTTTAACAACGATTCGTGAAGCGTCAACATAGCTGACTACACCACCACGTTTAGCAACGGCTGTAACACCTGAGTCAACAGCGACTACTTTTTCCATACCAGTACCAATCAACGGCTTATCTACGATAAGGGTTGGTACAGCTTGACGTTGCATGTTTGAACCCATCAAGGCTCTGTTAGCATCATCGTGCTCAAGGAATGGAATTAAACTTGCTGCAACTGAAATAATCTGTTGTGGCGAAACGTCCATATATTGAACTTGTTCTGCCGAGATTAATGTAAATTCGTTTTTATGACGACATTGTACTAAGCCGTCAACTAAATTACCTTTACTATCAACCGGAGCTGTAGTTTGGGCGATTACGAAGTTACCTTCTTCAATTGCTGATAAATAATCTATTTCATCAGTAACTAAACCATCAACTACTTTACGATATGGAGTTTCTAAGAAACCGTAATCGTTAGTACGTGCATAACACGAAAGGGAGTTGATCAAACCAATGTTTGGACCTTCCGGCGTTTCGATAGGACATACACGACCGTAATGGGTCGGATGTACATCTCGAACTTCAAAACCAGCACGTTCACGCGTTAAACCACCTGGGCCTAAAGCTGAGATACGACGTTTATGCGTAACTTCTGATAACGGGTTGTTTTGATCCATAAACTGAGACAATTGTGAAGAACCAAAGAATTCTTTCACAGCCGCAGAAATAGGCTTAGCGTTGATTAAATCTTGTGGCATGATCGCATCTAAGTCACCTAGACTTAAACGTTCACGTACTGCACGTTCAACACGAACTAGACCAACACGGAACTGGTTTTCTGCCATTTCGCCAACTGAGCGAATACGACGATTACCTAAGTGATCTATATCATCAGTTTCGCCTTTACCGTCACGAATGGCGATTAAGGTTTTCATTACTGAAATGATATCTTCGTTTGATAATATTCCGCTACCAACATCGTCAGCATTACCAACACGTCGGTTAAACTTCATACGACCAACAGTTGATAAGTCATAACGTTCTGATGCAAAGAATAAGTTAGTAAATAACGTTTCTGCAGCATCTTTAGTTGGTGGCTCGCCTGGACGCATCATGCGGTAAATTTCAACTAAAGCTTCAAGCTTATTTGAAGTACCGTCAACACGAATTGTGTCAGACATATATGAACCAACATCAAATTCGTTCATATATAAAGTTGAAAGAACTTTATGTCCAGCTTGGCTAAGTTCTGCTAATAACTCTAACGTTATTTCAGCATTCGCTTCTGCGATTACTTCACCAGTCGACTCATCGATATAAGCTTTAGATAAAACTTTACCAACGATGTATTCAGCTGGAACTTCTAACTTTTCAAGTTTTTCTTTAGATAAAGAGCGAATATGACGAGCAGTGATTCGGCGTCCTTGTTCTACTAAAACATCACCATTTTTCAAACAAATGTCAAACGTTGCCGTTTCACCACGTAAGCGTTCAGGGATTAAATCCATGATAAGCTTATCGCCTTTGATCGAAAAATCAGTTGTGTCATAGAACATATCTAGAATTTCTTCAGTAGAATATTCTAATGCACGCAAAATAATAGAAGCCGGTAATTTACGACGTCGATCTATACGTACAAATAAGTTATCTTTTGGATCGAATTCGAAATCTAACCAAGAACCACGATAAGGAATAACACGTGCGTTATATAACACTTTACCTGATGAGTGTGTTTTACCTTTATCATGATCGAAAAACACACCTGGCGAACGATGTAATTGCGAAACAATAACACGCTCAGTACCATTAATAACAAACGTACCGTTGTCTGTCATTAGTGGGATTTCACCCATGTATACTTCTTGTTCTTTGATATCTTTAACTGTGCCTGCTGGCGCTTCTTTATCATAAACTACTAAACGTAATTTAACGCGAAGCGGCGCAGAATAGGTTACACCGCGGATTTGACATTCTTTAACGTCAAATAACGGTTCGCCAAGTCTGTAGCTCACATACTGTAATTCTGAGCTACCAGAGTAAGCTTTAATTGGGAAAATAGAATGAAATGCAGCCTCTAGGCCTGTTTCACCTGTTGGATCAATATCAATAAACTTACGGAAAGATTCGAGTTGGATTGATAACAAGAATGGATAATCCATTACTTGTATGCTTTTACCAAAGTCCTTGCGAATACGTTTCTTTTCAGAGTAAGAGTAAACCATGGGGTTCCTCAGCTTGCTGGTTATGGCCGATCTGCCTTTTAAATACCAATTGGGCTAGACAACTTTAGTATGATTACACACTTATTATTAGCTAATCCAATTGGTATCAGACAGGGTATTGCGAATGATACTTAAATCAATTAAGTATCAAATTATGCACTTTTGGTCTATAAAAGACCACTTTCTTTAGCGCAAAAAGGCCGGTGACTTTAAAGTCACCAGCCATTGCCTTTTCAGGCAAATAATCTGTTTAAAAACAGATTATTTGATCTCAACAGAAGCACCAGCTTCTTCAAGAAGTGTCTTAAGTGATTCAGCTTCAGCTTTATCAACGCCTTCTTTAACAACGCCTAAAGCTTCAACTAAGTCTTTAGCTTCTTTAAGGCCTAAACCTGTAGCGCCACGAACGGCTTTGATTACTGCAACTTTCTTCTCACCGAAGCTAGTCATAACAACGTTGAATTCACTTTGCTCTTCAACAGCTTCAGCAGGTCCAGCAGCGGCAACAGCAGCTGATGCAGATACGCCAAATTTTTCTTCCATTGCTTCGATTAAAGCAACAACGTCCATTACTGACATGTCAGCAACTGCGTTTAGGATATCGTCTTTAGAAATAGACATTTTTAATTTCCTGTTCAATTAACAACCTTATGGTTGTTATAAATAACTATAAATACAAAAAGTGCGAATTGTGCTCTTAATATTAAGAGGTTAACAATTATTAAGCAGCTTCTTGTTCTTTCTGATCGCGTACTGCAGCAATCGTACGGACTAATTTGCCTGCAGATGCTTCTTTCATAACGCTCATCAAACGTGAAATCGCTTCGTCGTAAGTAGGTAGCTTAGCTAACATATTTACGTCTACTGCGTTACCTTCAAATGCAGCTGCTTTTAATTCAAAGTTTTCGTTAGCTTTAGCGAAATCTGTGAATAAACGAGCAGCAGCACCTGGGTGATCACTTGAAAAAGCAATTAATGAAGGACCTTTGAATACGTCAGCAACACATTCAAATTCAGTACCTTCTACTGCACGACGTGCTAATGTGTTACGGACAACTTTCATCCATACGCCATTTTCACGTGCTTGCTTACGCAATACAGTAATTGCTTCAACTGCAACACCACGGGCATCCGCGATTACAACTGAGTGAGCGCCACTAGCAGCTTCTTGAACTTCAGCAACAATTGCTTTTTTGTCATCAAGATTGATAGCCATTGGCTTTAACTCCTGGTTCACCGGTTAAATAAATCACCGGCATTTACTATCCCTAAGTTAATAATTAACTTAGGCCGTTACGGCGAGGACCAGAATTAGGAAATACTGGGTAATCACCATCTACGTAGGAAAAATTAAGTCATAATTAATAATAAATTACTAAATTCGACACCTACGGTCTTTGACGGGGCTGTTTAACTTCGTTAACAAAGAAAACAACACCTACCAAAATTTTTAAGGGCGAAATTATAGTCTATAATTTAACCCTTGTAAAGTACCGTAATTGATACTTTACTTAGAAACTGCTGTCAAACTCGCTTGGTTTACCGATACACCGGCACCCATTGTAGTTGAGATAGAAAGTTTCTTAATGTACTGACCTTTAGCATTTGCTGGTTTAGCTTTCTTTAAAGCTTCCAATAAAAACTCTAGGTTTTCTTGTAATTTAGCATCGTCGAAATCAGCCTTACCAATAGTAGTATGGATGATACCGTTTTTATCATTGCGGTAACGGATTTGACCCGATTTAGCATTGTTAATAGCGGTTACAACGTCTGGCGTTACAGTACCAACTTTAGGGTTAGGCATTAAACCACGTGGGCCTAATATCTGACCTAGTTGACCAACAACACGCATAGCATCGGGAGAAGCGATAACAACATCAAAGTTCATCTCGCCTTTTTTAACTAATTCAGCTAAATCTTCCATACCTACGATGTCAGCACCAGCTTCTTTAGCTTTCTCTGCGTTTGCGCCCTGTGTAAAAACAGCAACACGAACATCACGACCTGTACCATTTGGCAATACAGCTGCGCCACGTACGTTTTGATCTGATTTACGTGCGTCAATGCCAAGGTTTACAGCAACATCTACACTTTCACGAAATTTAGCAGTAGCAAGTTCTTTTAATAAAGAAATTGCTTCAGCAATATCGTAGTCTTTTAATACGTCTACTTTTTCACGGATAAGACGAGTACGTTTTGATAATTTAGCCATAATTAGTCCTCTACCACTAAACCCATTGAACGAGCAGAACCCGCAATGGTACGCACTGCAGCTTCCAAAGAACCAGCAGTCAAATCAGATTCTTTTGTCTTAACGATTTCTTCAAGTTGAGCTGTAGTAACAGTTCCAACTTTATCAGTGTTAGGACGACCAGAGCCGCTTTTGATACCAGCTGCTTTCTTCAATAAGTAAGAAGCAGGTGGAGTTTTTGTTTCGAACGTAAAAGAACGGTCACTGTATACAGTAATTACTACTGGAACTGGAGCGCCTTTTTCTAAAGAATCTGTTTTTGCGTTAAACGCCTTACAGAATTCCATAATGTTCACACCATGTTGACCTAATGCAGGACCAACTGGCGGTGACGGGTTTGCTGCACCAGCAGCAACTTGTAGCTTGATTAAAGCTTGGACTTTCTTAGCCATGTTTCAATACCTTTAATTTGGGTTCTAACGCTAAATGTTTATTCAGCTCCCCGTTGTACGGTTTACCTTACTTTTTTTCAATCGTTATATCGCTTAAAAAAAATAGGCAGCGGATTATATATTAAATAGCACAAATTGCACAAGTTATTTTTTGAACGATTTACTTTACTGTAAATACAAAAAAGACCAAAGATTCTCATCTTTAGCCTTTTTCAGTTTTCTACATTTACTGGACATTAAAAACTTAGCTTAGCCTTTTTCGACTTGACCAAACTCTAAATCTACTGGTGTAGAACGACCAAAAATTAGAACCGATACTTTAATTCGATTTTTGTCGTAGTCTAATTCTTCAACAACACCGTTAAAGTCAGCAAATGGACCATCAATAACACGAACCACTTCGCCGGGCTCAAATAATGTTTTAGGTCTAGGTTTATCCGTATCTTCAAGTCTTTGTAAAATACGATCAGCTTCTTTCTGTGTTATTGGAGCTGGGCGATCACTTGTACCACCGATAAAGCCTAACACACGTGGAACACTTTTAACTAGATGCCAAGCTTCAACATCCATTTCCATTTGAACGAGAACGTATCCAGGGAAAAATTTTCGTGAGCTTTTACGCTTTTGACCAGCACGCATCTCAACAACTTCTTCTGTAGGAACGAGTATTTGTCCAAACTTTTCGTGCAAGCCTTGAATTTCAATATGCTCAACTAATGTTTTTTGCACGCGACCTTCATAACCTGAGAAAGCTTGAACAACATACCAACGTAACTTAGGGTTAGTATTTATTACTGGCTCTTCAATTTCTTCGTTCTCTTCTGGAGATAAGTTTTCTTCAGTCATGATTACACCTGTAAACCTGTAATAAATCCAACGACCCAAAACAATGTTGAATCAAGTCCCCACATCACTAATGACATGATAAAGGTAGCAAATAAAACGATACCTGTAGTTTGTATAGCTTCTTGACGCGTTGGCCAAACAACTTTACGTATTTCTGTACGAGATTCTTTAGCGAATGCAACCGCATTGTGACCTTTGATAGTTTGCATAGCAATTACACCTGCTATGGCAATACCAACAACCGCACCAATAGCTCGGTATAATACTGACTCTTCACCATAAAAATAATTTGCGAAAACGACGCCCGCTAAAATAAGGATAACTGTTATCCATTTTAACGAATCGAGAGAACCGCTTGGCTGGCTTTCTGTACTTGCATTCATAATATTAACCTGTAATTTTGCCTAAGGCATTTGAACTTCATCACTGAAGTTTACTTCAAAAGTATCAATACAATACTTTACTAAATTTGGCAGGGGTAGAGAGACTCGAACTCCCAACCATCGGTTTTGGAGACCGCTGTTCTACCAATTGGAACTATACCCCTATTTACTATCCATCTAAGATGAGTAGTTACACTTGTCGAGTGAATCTTATTTTATTGGGAATTAAGAGATACTCTAGAAGTGAGGCGCTATTATACTAATGAAATTACTTTACTCAAGCGATATTTTAAAATATACGACGATAGTTGATTTATATGCTTTATTAAGCTGTTGTTCTTATGTTAAAAACTAGCTTATAGCCCCTATTACACGGTATTATATTTCTTATAATTATTTAATAAGAGGACAAATGATGAAAGCAAGTGTGAAATGGGTAGGTCAAGAATTATTTATGGGTACATCGGAGAGCGGCCATACTATTGTTTTAGATGCAAATGGCGGCTCATTAGCACCAAGTCCATTAGAAAATGTTCTTATCTCTTTAGGTGCATGTTCATCAGTCGATATAGTTAGTATTCTTGAAAAAACTCGTCAAGCGGTTACAGGCTGTAGAGTAGATATTTCTGGAACACGTGTTGATACCGTTCCTAAACTATTTTCAGACATCCATTTACATTTTGTTATAACAGGCAATGATGTCGCCGAAAAACATGTGGACCGAGCAGTAAGTCTTTCGGCTGACAAGTATTGTTCTGTTGCACTTATGTTGAATAAATCAGTAAATATCACACATGACTTTGAGATAGTAACGGCTTAAAGCCAATTTATTGCTGTAAAATAGTAATCGTTAATAATTTCCATACAATTTTACAGCAGTATCAAGTTAGAGATCACTCATCCAGTCTATCTGTTTATTCGCTGCATTCTTTTTATTCATCAAATCTAAGATCAAAGGAGTTAAAAGCAGTTCCATAGCTAAACCCATTTTACCACCTGGAACGACCAGTGTATTTATACGTGACATAAACGCACCTTCAATCATAGATAGGTAATAAGGAAAATCCACGCTCGTTCCTTCACGAAAACGGATAACAACAAAACTTTCATCTAAACTAGGAATCGCTTTGGCACTAAATGGATTTGATGTATCTACCGTTGGTACACGCTGAAAGTTGATGTGTGTTCTAGAAAATTGTGGTGTGATGAATGAAATGTAATCTTCCATACTACGAACAATACTTGCTGTTACGGCTTCACGACTATGACCACGCTGATTCGTGTCCCTAATAATTTTTTGAATCCATTCTAGATTTACAATAGGTACCATTCCAATCAGTAAATCGACGTGTTTCGCAACATCATTCTTTTCAGTGACGACACCTCCATGTAACCCTTCATAAAACAATAAGTCAGTGCTATCACCTAAGTTTTCCCACGGAGTAAACGTACCTGGCATTTGATTATATGGAACAGCTTCATCAAAGGTATGCAGGTAACGACGCATTTTACCTTTACCTGTTTCTGAATAATCTTTAAAGAGCCTTTCTAATGCATCGAAATCATTTGCTTCATCACCAAAATAACTAATATTTCGTCGGTCTTCTCTAGCTTTTCGTTTTTCTAGATCCATCTCTTGACGTGAATAGCGGTGAAAGCTATCACCTTCGACAGAAGCCGATGTAATCCCAAGGGAACGGAAGATGTGCTCAAATGATTCTATCGTAGTAGACGTTCCAGCTCCTGAGGAACCGGTTACAGCGATGATAGGGTTTCGAGATGACATAGTTGAGACTCTTAAGACTGGGGTTAAATGTTATACGGAGAATTTCGAGCTTGGTCAAGTTTTACTCAAAAATAGTAATTGGTAGTTTTTAAAAACAAAAACGGAGCCGAAGCTCCGTTTTTAATTTTAAAGTATATTTAGCTTAGCTAAATTACGCTTCAACTGACTCTTCAACTTCTTCAACAGCGTCTTCTACTGCAGGTCGGTCTACTAATTCAATATAAGCCATAGGTGCTTTATCACCAGTACGGAAACCACATTTTAAAATGCGAGTATATCCACCTGGACGTTCTTGGTAACGAGCACCAAGTTCGTTGAATAAAATACCTACTACTTCTTTATCTTGTGTACGAGCAAACGCTAAACGGCGATTTGCAACACTGTCGGTTTTAGCCAATGTAATCAATGGCTCTACAACCATACGTAGTTCTTTAGCTTTAGCTACAGTCGTTCTAATCAAACCGTGCTTCACTAAAGAGCTTGCCATATTGCGGAACATCGCTTTACGATGACTGCTATTACGGTTTAACTGGCGACCGCTTTGACGATGGCGCATAAGTTAATCCTTCTCTCAACTATTAAAAAAATGATGAACGAATTAGTCGTTATCAGCAATGCTTTCAGGCGGCCAATTTTCAAGGCGCATACCTAAAGATAAACCACGAGACGCTAAAACGTCTTTGATTTCTGTTAGAGACTTCTTGCCTAAATTAGGTGTTTTAAGAAGCTCAACTTCTGCACGCTGTACTAAATCGCCAATATATTGAATTGCTTCTGCTTTTAAGCAGTTTGCTGAACGAACTGTTAATTCAAGATCATCTACTGGACGAAGCAAAATAGGGTCAAATAGCGGTTTAGCTTCTACTTGCTCTACTTCTTTAATATCACGCAATTCTACAAACGCATCTAGCTGCTCAGCTAAAATTGTTGAAGCACGACGAATAGCCTCTTCTGGATCCAATGTACCATTGGTTTCCATATCAAGTACAAGTTTGTCTAAATCAGTACGTTGTTCAACTCGGGCAGAGTCAACATCGTAGGCAATTCTTACAACTGGACTGAATGAAGCATCAACTAACAAACGTCCGATTGCACGATCTTCGTCTTCGGCATCGCGTCTAACTGAAGCAGGAACATAACCACGTCCCATTTCAATTTTGATACGCATACTGATAGATCCATCACCTGTTAAATTACAGATTACATGACCAGGATTTGCAATTTCTACATCTCCATCATGCTGGATATCAGCTGCCGTTACAGGGCCTTCACCGGATTTAGTTAAAGTAATAACAGCTTCGTTTTTACCTTCTAAACTTATAGCTAGCCCCTTAAGGTTCAACAATATTTCGATGATGTCTTCTTGAACACCTTCTTTACTACTGTATTCGTGTAGAACGCCGTCAATCTCAACTTCAGTTACAGCACAACCTGGCATTGAAGATAAAAGAATGCGACGTAACGCATTACCTAAAGTATGACCAAAACCACGTTCTAATGGCTCTAAAGTTACCTTAGCACGAGTAGCACTAACGGTTTCAATACCAACCAATCGTGGTCTAAGGAATTCGGTTACAGAACCCTGCATATATGTCCTCTCTTAAGTGCTACTTTACTTAGAGTAAAGTTCAACAATTAACTGTTCATTAATTTCAGCAGACAAGTCAGAACGATCAGGAACACGTTTGAAAACGCCTTCAAGTTTCTTGTTATCTACTTCAACCCAGACTGGCTTCTCACGTTGTTCAGCTAATTCTAAAGCAGCGATAATACGTGCTTGAGTTTTAGATTTCTCACGAATAGAAACTGCATCTTCAGCTTTAACATTGAAAGATGGAATATTAACAACTACGCCGTTAACTACGATAGCTTTATGGCTAACAAGTTGACGAGCTTCAGCACGAGTACTTGCGTAACCCATACGGTATACTACATTGTCAAGACGTTTCTCTAAAAGTTGTAACAAGTTTTCACCTGTATTACCTTTCAAACGAGCCGATTCTTTATAGTAATTACGGAATTTTTTTTCTAGTACGCCATATATACGACGAACTTTTTGTTTTTCACTCAGCTGAACACCGTAGTCAGACAAACGACCGCGACGTGCGCCGTGCTGACCTGGTATTGTTTCGATTTTACATTTAGTGTCAATTGCTCTAACACCGCTTTTAAGAAACAAATCTGTTCCTTCGCGACGACAAAGCTTTAACTTAGGACCTAAATATCTAGCCATTTTCTTTCTCCAACTATCCTAAAAAAGTACGATTAAACGCGACGTTTCTTAGGAGGACGACAACCATTATGAGGAATAGGTGTAACGTCAGTAATGTTGGTGATTTTAAAACCAGCAGCATTTAAAGCACGGATTGCAGACTCACGTCCTGGTCCTGGGCCTTTAACGAACACTTCAATATTCTTCAAACCAAACTCTTTTGCAGCGGCGCCAGCGCGGTCTGCAGCTACCTGAGCAGCAAAAGGGGTAGATTTACGTGAACCACGAAAACCTGAACCACCTGCAGTTGCCCAAGATAAAGCATTACCTTGACGATCTGTAAGAGTTACGATTGTGTTGTTGAAAGAGGCGTGGATATGAGCCATGCCATCAGCAACTTGTTTTTTTACGCGTTTACGCGTACGTACAGGTGTTTTAGCCATTGTCTAGTTCCTACTTCTTAATTGGCTTACGAGGACCTTTACGGGTACGCGCATTTGTTTTAGTGCGTTGACCACGTAAAGGAAGACTGCGACGATGGCGTATGCCACGGTAACAACCTAAATCCATAAGACGTTTAATATTCATTGAAACTTCACGGCGTAAATCACCTTCTACGGTGTATTTATCCACTTCAGCACGTAGCAAATCAATATTTGCTTCGTCTAATTCACTGATCTTCGTTGATTCTGCGATACCGGCTGCTGCACAAATTGCTTTTGCGCGAGTAGCTCCGATACCGTAAATCGCAGTAATGGCGATTACTGCATGCTTACGATCAGGGATGTTAATGCCAGCGATACGGGCCACTAAACACATCTCCTATTTAAGTTAAAATTCATCAAGTTGGAAAGCCCGTTAGGATACCCAACCTGTATTCTTTTTTGCAAATCGAAGCGGCATTATACAGAATTTTCTGCACAATGCTACTTCTAAAAGATATTGCTGTTATCTTAGATGAATCTAAGATTAACCTTGTCTTTGTTTGTGCTTTGGTTCTACACAAAGAATGCGTACTACGCCTTTGCGTTTAACCACTTTACAATTACGACAAATCTTTTTTACGGATGCACGTACTTTCATTTTATACTCCGTTTACCTATTGAGTTAAGCCTTAAGACCTAACCTTTTAAGTTAGCTTTCTTAAGCACATTGTCATATTGATGAGACATCATATGAGTTTGTACTTGTGCCATAAAGTCCATAATAACCACTACAATAATAAGTAATGATGTACCACCAAAATAGAACTGTACGTCCCACGCGATGATCATGAACTGAGGTACCAAACAAATAAAGGTAATATACATCGCACCCGCTAGGGTTAAACGTGTCATAACTTTATCTATATATTTAGACGTTTGCTCACCAGGACGTATCCCAGGAATAAACGCACCTGATTTTTTTAGGTTATCTGCAGTTTCACGCGGATTGAAAACAAGTGCCGTGTAAAAAAAACAGAAAAATATTATCGCTGCTGCAAGTAACATTACATACAGAGGCTGACCTGGAGAAATAGCAATAGATACTTCTTGTAAAAAGTCAGCAACCGCACCTTCACCTTGTCCAAACCAACTCGCTAGAGTGCCTGGAAACAAAATAATACTTGATGCAAAGATTGGTGGTATAACACCAGCCATATTTACTTTTAGTGGTAAATGCGTGCTTTGTGCAGCGAAAACCTTACGGCCTTGCTGACGCTTAGCATAGTTAACAACAATACGTCGTTGACCACGTTCCACAAATACTACAAAAAATGTTACAGCAAATACTATGACACACATCAACAATAATACTAATAAGTGCAATTCACCTTGACGCGCCATCTCTGCTGTTTGAGCAACAGCTGAAGGCATGCCAGCAACGATACCTGCAAATATTAAGATTGAAATACCGTTACCAATACCGCGTTCTGTAATTTGTTCACCTAACCACATTAAAAACATGGTACCAGTTACTAAACTTACCACTGCAGCAAAGTAGAAACCAAAACCTGCGTCCATTACTAGACCCGGCATCATTCCTGGTAAACTTCTTGCAATTGCAATTGATTGTACTGTCGCTAGAACTAACGTGCCGTAGCGGGTGTATTGACTGATTTTACGTCGTCCAGCTTCACCTTCTTTTTTTAATTCTGCCATTGCCGGGTGCATGACCGTAAGCAATTGCATAATTATTGAAGCTGAAATGTACGGCATAATACCAAGTGCCAATACAGAGGCTCGCTCAAGAGCACCACCAGAGAACATGTTAAACATCTCTACAATGGTGCCCTTTTGTTGTTCAAACAACTGAGCTAATACAGCGGCGTCAATACCAGGGATTGGCACAAATGATCCTAAACGAAACACTATAAGTGCACCGAGAACAAACCATAATCTTTGCTTAAGCTCAGACAAACCGCCTGCGCCTTTACTACTTTGTGAAGTAGCCATTCCTGGTGTAGCCATGCTGTACTATTCCTCGATTTTTCCGCCAGCAGCTTCAATAGCTGCACGTGCGCCTTTAGTAACACCTAAACCACGAACCGTAATTGGACGGTTAATTTCACCAGACAACATGATTTTTGCTGTTTTGATGTTACGTGTAATTAGGTTTGCATCTTTAAGAGCAAAGATATCGACAACATCACCAGTGATGATGTTTAGTTCATGTAAACGTACTTCAGCGCGAACTAAAGATTTACGTGACGTGAAACCAAACTTAGGTAAACGTTGTTTCAATGGCATTTGACCACCTTCGAAACCTGGACGTACACTACCGCCAGAACGAGATTTCTGACCTTTGTGACCACGTCCACCTGTCTTACCAATGCCAGAACCAATACCGCGACCACATCGCTTCTTAGCTTTCTTTGCACCTGGTGCAGGAGATAAAGTATTTAAATGCATAATTAGTCCTCCACCTTAACCATATAAGATACTGTGTTAATCATACCGCGTACAGATGGAGTATCTTCTAACTCTACTGTTTGACGAATACGACGTAATCCAAGACCTCTTAATGTAGCTCTATGCTTCGGTAAACGACCGATAGAACTTTTCATTTGAGTTACTTTTACTGTTTTAGCCATGCTCAATTACCCCAGTATGTCTGCAACGGTTTTGCCACGCTTAGCTGCAACACCTGCCGGCGACTTCATATTCGCAAGAGCTGAAACAGTAGCACGAACTACGTTGATCGGGTTAGTAGAACCGTATGCCTTAGACAATACGTTCTGAACACCTGCAACTTCTAGTACTGCACGCATCGCGCCACCGGCGATGATACCTGTACCTTCAGAAGCTGGTTGCATGTAAACTTTAGAACCAGAGTGCTTGCCAATAATGACATGCTGAAG
This sequence comes from Alteromonadaceae bacterium, assembly GCA_041890515.1. Taxonomy (GTDB): domain Bacteria; phylum Pseudomonadota; class Gammaproteobacteria; order Enterobacterales; family Alteromonadaceae; genus Colwellia_A. Next base: position 57,381 of record JASDWX010000059.1, on the reverse strand, counting down.
AGTAGTACCCTTCAAATCAACGGTTACTATGTTACGGCGTGCTTTTTCCATTGCTTTCTGGATTGCAGCAGGCACTTCACGTGCTTTACCGTATCCAAAACCAACGCGACCAGCACCATCACCAACTACTGTAAGAGCAGTAAAACTGAATATGCGACCACCTTTAACCACTTTTGAAACGCGGTTAACTGCGATTAGCTTTTCAGCCATATCACTTTGTTGTGAGTTTTCTTGATTATGATTAGCCATTATCAACCCCTAAAACTGCAAACCAGCTTCACGAGCTGCTTCTGCTAACGCTTTTACGCGACCATGGTAACGAAAACCAGAGCGATCAAAAGCAATGCTTGTGATGCCTTTAGCTACTGCACGTTCAGCAATTGCTGTACCTACAACTGTAGCTGCTGCTACGTTACCTGTTTTTTCTAACTGAGCACTAATTTCTTTGTCTAAAGTTGACGCTGATGCGATAACCTCAGAACCAGTTGGAGCGATCAATTGCGCGTAAATGTGACGAGGAGTACGAAATACAACTAAACGATTCGCACCCAACTCGCTAATTTTTGCACGAGAGCGTTTAGCTCTGCGCAAACGAGATGTTTTCTTATCCATAGTATAACCCTACTTCTTCTTAGCTTCTTTACGGCGAACAACTTCATCACTATAGCGAATCCCTTTACCTTTATAAGGCTCAGGTTTACGGTATGAACGAATGTCTGCAGCAACTTGACCAACCAACTGTTTATCAGCACCTTTCAGTATGATTTCAGTTTGACTAGGAGTTTCAACGGTAATCCCTTCAGGGATTGCGTGATTTACCGGATGCGATAAACCTAAAGATAAGTTCAATGACTTACCAGCAGCTTTAGCTCGGTAACCAACACCGTTTAATAACAATGTTTTCACATAGCCTTTACTAACACCTTCAACCATATTATTGATTAAAGAACGTGAAGTACCGGCCTGAGCCCAAGCGCCTTTAACATCAGCAACGATATTAGTAATGATGCTGTTTTCTTCTTGAGAAACAACAACGTCACTATGGATCGTGCGAGATAATTCGCCCATTGGACCTTTAACTTGTATATCTTGACCTGACAACGTAACAGTAACGCCAGCAGGAACAACGACATGTGCTTTTGCAACACGAGACATATATTTCTCCTTACGCTACGAAACCGATGATTTCACCGCCGATACCCGCAGAGCGAGCAGCGCGATCAGTCATCAGACCTTTAGAAGTAGAAACAATCGCAATACCCATACCAGCAAGAACTTTTGGAAGTTCATTACAGTTTTTGTATATACGAAGACCAGGACGTGAAACACGCTTGATCGTTTCAATTACTTCTTTACCTTCAAAATATTTCAAAGTTACAGATAGTTCAGGTTTTACATCACCTGATACTGTGAACTCTGATACATAACCTTCTTCTTTAAGTAAGTTTGCGATAGCAACTTTTACTTTAGAAGATGGCATTGTAACTGCAACTTTTGCTGCAGATTGACCGTTGCGGATGCGTGTAAACATGTCCGCGATAGGATCAGTCATCATAACAATCTACTCCCGTGAATTACCAACTAGCTTTCTTAAGACCTGGAACTTCACCACGCATCATTGCTTCACGCAATTTGATTCGGCTTAAACCGAATTTACGTAAGAAACCATGAGGACGACCAGTAATATTACAACGGTTACGTTGACGACTACTTGATGAATCACGAGGTAAACTTTGAAGTTTCAATACAGCATCCCAACGATCTTCTTCAGAAGAATTATCGTTAGAGATGATTGCTTTTAATGCACTACGCTTTTCGGCATATTGTGCTACTAATTTGGTTCTTTTAGCTTCACGAGCTTTCATTGACGTTTTAGCCATAACTCTACACCTTGTTCTTAAACGGGAAGTTAAAGGCAGACAATAAAGCGTGTCCTTCTTCATTATTCTTCGCGCTAGTAGTGATAGTAATATCCATCCCACGAATCTTATCAATTTTGTCATAATCGATTTCAGGGAAGATAATTTGCTCACGTACGCCCATGCTGTAGTTACCACGACCATCGAATGACTTAGGATTCAGGCCACGGAAATCGCGGATACGAGGAATAGAGATCGAAATTAAACGCTCTAAAAATTCCCACATACGTTCGCCACGTAGAGTTACTTTTGTACCAATAGGATAACCTTCGCGAATCTTGAAGCCCGCAACAGATTTGCGCGCTAAAGTTGTCACTGGTTTTTGTCCTGAGATTGCAGTAAGATCATTTGTGGCGTGGTCTAATACTTTTTTATCAGCAATAGCTTCGCCAACACCCATGTTAAGGGTGATCTTTTCAATCCGAGGGACTTGCATGACACTTTTGTATTCGAACTTCGTCTGAAGGTCGTTTACAATAGTATCTTTGTAAAAATCATGCAGTTTCGCCATCGTTTACTCCAATAATTAAACTAGTTCGTTATTAGATTTGAAGAAACGTACTTTTTTGCCGTCTTCAATTCTAAAACCTATACGATCTGCTTTACCCGTTTTAGGGTTAACAATCGCTACGTTTGAAACTTGTAAAGATGCTTCTTTTTCAACTATGCCACCAGGCTGCTGTAACTGAGGTACAGGCTTAGTGTGCTTTTTGATTAAGTTAACGCCTTCTACAAATACTTTGCCGTTATCAACAAGAACTTTAGTGACTTTACCAGTCTTACCCTTGTCTTTACCAGCCAGTACAATAACTTCATCATCACGACGAATCTTAGATGCCATTATCGTGACTCCTTATAGTACTTCAGGTGCAAGTGAAACGATTTTCATGAACTTTTCATTACGAAGTTCACGAGTCACAGGACCAAAAATACGAGTACCAATTGGTTGTAAGTTAGCATTTAACATTACAGCCGCGTTTTCATCAAATCTGATGGTAGAACCATCTGAACGACGAACACCTTTCTTAGTGCGCACCACTACCGCAGTAAGAACATCACCTTTTTTAACTTTGCCGCGAGGATTTGATTCCTTCACCGCAATTTTAATGATGTCACCTATACGCGCGTAGCGACGGTGCGAACCACCAAGAACCTTTATACATTGTACACGTCGAGCGCCGCTGTTATCAGCTACGTTCAATTGTGATTGCATTTGGATCATTGAGTTTTACTCCGCTATTTATCTAAATAAAATTAGATATAATTTAAGGCCAGAAATTTGACCCGTCACTGCCTTCTACTTCCCTTGAATTCTACATTCGAATTCGAAGGGCGCGAGATTATAACACCACCCATTTAAAAGAGATAGTTTAATTAGTTAAAAATTAAACTATCTTTTGCTTATAAGGCATTAGCCACCTTCAATAAATAGCTATATTATTTGGCCGAATGGCTTTACAAACTATGGCCAACACCTTTTACTATCAGATTCTGAGACGGTCACCGATAATCATCATCAAGCCTTGCCGTTACTTTTTCGCTCCATACTCTCCGACGTGGTCGCATCCGGTTTAAATAGTCTTATCGTTATTTTGTGTATCACATTAGATACAAGAAGAACTTGCCTTTTACATATGTTCAATTCATCTTCTAACAGGTCATATCAAACACCAATGCATACTTTTAACTTGCCAATGACTACGATTACCAATGAACGCTTGCGATGCCTGCAAATATTATGAGCTAACATCTCAATGAATTTCGACTGTATCTTTGCCTGTTGATTATCATCAACTTGAGCGTGAACTTAGTTTCACGGCATTACCTTTACACGCCGTAAATACTTTTCCTAAGCAAAGCCGTATTAAAATACACCCGTTAAAAACACCCGTAAATGAAACACTTTATCTATGTCAGAATAGACGTTCCTTTGAAACTAATCGCAGTAAACATATAAAAAATGACTTGCCAAGGTAATCTCTTAGAGTGTAAACAGTTAAGTGCTAAATAAAATGACAAGCGATCAAACCCATCTAATTTTAAATTACGGAAAGTATTAATAATGAAAACAGTTATTCTTGAACATCAAAGCATAGTTCCATCAAAAATAATTTGTATTGGCCGTAATTATGTTGAACACATTGCTGAACTAAGCAATGAAATACCTGATGAAATGGTCGTATTCAATAAGCCCAATTCTGCCATTTCAACAGAGCTCAACTCGTATCATCTAGAACAACTTCACTACGAAGGGGAATTATGCTTTTTAGTGAAAGATGGAGGTTTTTCGGCAGTCGCTTTCGGTTTAGACCTCACAAAAAGAAATTTACAAAGCAAACTAAAAGCAAAGGGCTTACCTTGGGAGCGCGCTAAAGCATTTAATGGTGCAGCTGTATTTAGTGAGTTTGTTAAGGTTAACATGACTGAGATTAATGACCAATTGAGACTTGAGCTATCCATTGATGAGAAGATCGTACAAAGTGGTAGCGTACAGCTAATGATATACAAACCGACAGAAATATTAGCTGAATTGAAAAGCTATACCGAGTTAAACGATGGCGACATTGTTATGACAGGAACGCCTAAAGGAGTAGGAGCCATAACAAAAGGTGCTCGCTTTAAAGGTCGAGTATTTATAAGTAATCAGGAATTGGTGTCAATGGACTGGGTCGCCAACTAAAGCGGAGTTAATGTTGTTAAAAGGATAAATAAATTATTGCCAACCTACTCGCCATAGTTCACTGACTTTCAAATCACGCCAATTAATCGTGTACTCACTGTGAGTCATTACGGCTTCAATGATACAGCAAATAACGTTTTTATCTTCATCAAAGTCAACCTTAATTATAATAAAGTGCTTTTCTTTATTAACAACGTCGACTTTAGTCCATTTACTATTAAGGAGTGCTTTAGGGCTAACTTTATTCATATTTACCTTAAACATAGTATTTATTCTTTTAAAAAGAAGAGTTGAAATATTGACAATGAAAACTTGCCTGCAATCTTTTTGGTCATTAAAAATCCAACTTCTCTGATATCTTCAGAAGAAAGTACAGGAGCATCTTTTATCATTCTTCCACGAAAGGTTGCTTTGAAGTCAGCAAGTTGAAATATAAGTTTTTCGCGTTTGTTAGCCACTGTTGTAAAATCATGTTTATAAGCTAACCTGTAGCCATTAATGTAAATAACGACTCTTAATTGATAGGCTTGACCATCTCCTTCAATATCAATCACTAACTGGTCAAAAGATTCAGGAAGATTTTCTAATGCACGAAAAACCGAACTAAAACCACCATTGTTATCAAGTGATATATCACCTGAGAAAATGCCCTGTTCGGAGTAAAAGGTCATATTTCCGTTAGATAAACCACCCATAACACCATCATTCGTTATCCGCCAAAGGCCTTCTTCTTGATTAGAAAAATCTATCATATAGGTTTCAACATATTTATTATTTTTCTCATCAGCACTCCCGCTAATATAATAACTATTTGCATGAGCACAAAAACATAAAAGCAAACTTATCATATATCTCATCAGTAAATTTCACTTAAATAATTGTCACATCATTACTTTACAAATACGTAGAATTAACGCATAAAGATCAAAAGATATAAAAAAATGAGCTAAAGTAACTTATATAACGTATTAGCTTCTAATTCGACTTATCAGCAACGAGTAAAAATACATGCGCATTCTTTTAGTTATATTATTCATAAGCCTAGCATCAGGCTGTAGCACACAATACCCAAATCAATCAGTAGTAGGTAAATCTTTCCCATCGGTTACCGGGCAAAGTTTAGAAGAAAAAACGTTCAATATTCCTGAAGACTTCAATAAAGCATTTACACTATTACTAGTCGGCTATAAACAAAATTCACAATTTGATATCGACAGATGGTTAATTGGTTTAGACATGACTGAGACGAACGTAGATGCTTATGAGATACCTACGATTCAAGGGTTATTTCCAAGGATGTTCAGTACTGTGATCGACAATGGCATGCGTAAAGGAATTCCAAAGCAACTTTGGAAAGGTGTGATAACGGTATACGCAGATGGTGACAGAGTTCAGGCTTTCACCGGTAATGAAGACCCGAATAACGCCAGAGTAATCTTATTAAACAAAGATGGTATCGTACTTTACTTTTATGATGATGGTTTCTCTGTGGCTGCACTTAATCAATTGAGAGATATCTTAACTCCCTCAAACTAGATAATAATCTGTTATGAAAAGGGTAAAATTACTATACCTATTATTTCTACCCTTTTACATATTACTCATTTATTATAACGACTCAGATAACGTCCAAACTCATCAATTATTATCCCGGCGTACTTATTAAAAGCAAAGAGCAAAACAACTATTTCTGCTTGTTGATTTTTCTCGATAAAATCAGCACCAAATTAGTGCGTAAAATTCAATTGGTGCATTTTCCAAATCTATTTTAAATATGTATAAAGTCCATATTTTATAATTAATCATTATATTACAAGTAGCTAACCGATTAATTTAATTTTTATTTCACATGGCATAAGACTTGATGCTTCAAGCATAATTAGTATTTATCTATAGTGGAAATTATGCTTGAAGCTTTTATTGAACAACACAAATTACCTAAAGAATTTAGACACACCGTAAAGCAACATTACCAACCACTTGCTGATCAAATATATAGCCAATTTACCAAGAGTAATGACCCGTATTTTGTTGGGATCAATGGCTGTCAAGGGTGTGGAAAGTCTACATTAACTCATTTCATCGCTGAGTATCTAAGAGCTGAATACCAGCTAAATGTTGTAGTAATGTCGCTAGATGATTTCTACCTCACACGTGAAAAGCGTAATGAGCTCGCTAATGATATCCATCCACTGTTGGCGACAAGAGGCGTTCCGGGAACACATGCGGTTTCTGATCTTGAGCACATTTTGATTCAATTAAAAGAGCAAAAAACGGGTTTAACCATTCCAAAGTTTAATAAGGCTACCGACAATCCTTTCCCTAAAGAACAATGGACTCATATTAATGAGCCAGTAGATATTATTTTATTGGAAGGCTGGTGTTGGGGCGTAGAGCCGCAATCAGAAGAGCAATTGAAGTTACCTATTAATGAGCTTGAGCTTCAACATGATAAGCATGGTGTATGGCGAAATTATGTCAATCAACAGCTCAAAAATGCTTACGCGCCTTTATATAAAAAAATGGACTTTTGGCTTGCATTACAAGCTCCGTCATTTGACTGCGTGTATAAATGGCGATTAGAACAAGAAAAAAAATTACAAGCGAGAAACCTTGATTTAGCTGGTTCAAAGGTTATGTCTCCAGAGGAAATATTAAATTTTACACAATATTTTCAAAGGCTAAGTGTCCAAGGGTGCAATACCATTACCCAATCTGCTGATGCAATATTTTACTTAGACTATGCACGTCAAATCACAGGTTCCCCTTCGAAGGAAGAGGAATGAACACTTTGAAAACACTTGTTTTTAGTGACCTAGATGGCACATTACTTGATCACTTTACTTATCAATCGACTGCTGCAATAGATACGCTTGAGCAATTGAAGAACGCTAATATTCCTGTCATTTTAAATACGAGTAAAACACATGCTGAATTAGAAATAATTCATCGTGACTTAGGGTTAAACACCCCCTTTATTATAGAGAATGGTGCCGCTATTTATATGCCCATCGGTACATTTTCGATACAACCTACAGACACGATCACTGTAGGTAATTATTGGGTAAAATCATTTTGTTTACCTAGGCAGCATTGGTTAACATTGTTATCAGAACAAACAGATGAATTCACTGAATTGTACAAAGGTTTCTCCTCGATTTCAGCATCGACTCTTTCGCAAATTACCGGACTAACATTAGAAGAAGCTAATCGAGCTAAACAAAGACAGTACGGTGAGCCAATTCAGTGGTTGGGTGATGAAAAAACAAAAAGTAACTTCATAGAACACCTTATTAATTTAGGCGCTAATGTTGTTCAAGGAGGCCGATTCATCCATGTTGGTGGCTATTGTGACAAAGGCCAGGCGCTGATTTGGTTAACAGAACAATACAGGGAAAATTTTAACACCCCTTCTCTTTTAACACTTGCTTTAGGTGATGGAGAAAATGATATTACCATGCTAGAAGCAGCAGATATCGCCGTGCAAATTAGATCGCCTGTTCATAACTTTCCTAAGTTGTATCGTCAATTTAAAATAACAAGAACTCAACATTATGGTCCTAAGGGCTGGGCTGAAGCGATACAAATTCTTTTAGCAAAACAACTTTCACCTTCAAATAATACAGAGGTAAACCATGGCTGATTTTTATCAAAACGGTACCGTGACAACGTTACATAATTTAGCGCAGCGTGAACCTGCGGATATGGCCGCTGAATTATTAGCGTTTTCTAAAAAACGCTCTTTAGGCCTTATTTTACCCTCCTTGTTTTCCGAACTAGAAGGTAAGGCCTTACCCGATATTATTAATAAAATTAAAGATGTCGAGTATTTGTCAGAAATCGTTATTGGGTTAGACCGAGCAGATCTTGACCAATATAAATACGCCTTATCATTCTTTGGGCAACTGCCTCAACACCATAAAGTATTATGGAATGACGGACCAAGACTTCAAGCGATTGATGCAAAATTACAAGCATTGGGCTTAGCACCTAAAGAACTTGGCAAAGGCCGTAATGTTTGGTACTGCATGGGCTATATATTGTCTTCAGGTAAAGCGGAATCTATTGCGCTACACGACTGTGATATTTTGACCTATGAAAGAGAGTTACTCGACAGGCTTCTTTACCCTGTTGCAAACCCAATGTTTAACTATGAGTTCGCCAAAGGATTTTATGCCAGAGTTGCCGGAGGAAAAATAAATGGTCGGGTATCTCGATTATTAGTAACGCCACTGATTAAAGCCTTGAAAAAAACAGTAGGTCATTGCGATTATTTAGAATACATGGACAGCTTTTTATACCCTTTAGCCGGAGAGTTTTCTTTTCGTCGAGATGTATTAAGTGATATTCGGATTCCAAGTGATTGGGGCTTAGAAATTGGCGTGCTTTCTGAAATGTATCGCAACTATTCACCCAACCGTATATGCCAAGTTGACATTGCTGCAACGTATGATCATAAGCATCAAGATTTGTCTTTAGATAATAGCGATGGTGGCTTATCTAAAATGTCGATTGATATTAGTAAATCCTTTATTCGAAAACTCGCGACACAAGGTGAGACATTCACCGCAGAAAAGTTTAGAACGTTAAAAGCAACTTACTATCGTATTGCGTTAGATTATGTCGAAACCTATCGAAATGACGCCATGATGAATGGGCTAACACTGGATATTCATAACGAAGAAAAAGCGGTAGAAATGTTTGCTCAAAATATATTAACCGCCGGCAATACCTTCTTAGATCAACCCATGGATACACCTTTTATTCCTTCTTGGAATAGAGTTGTAAGTGCCATACCTGATATTCTGTCGCAACTAAAAGAAGCGGTAGAATTAGACAACGAAGAATTCAGACAAGCATTATAGACAAAGGTGCATTATGACAACGCCAGTTAATCAGTTAACACAACCATTAAAAGATAAGTTAGTTCAGCAGCTTTCAACGATTTATGATGATGTTCCGCTTGAGCAATCAGTTAATGATATTGCTCAATCTCTGCTTGATATTATGGCTTTGTCGAGCAAAGAAATTACAGCGAAGCCTTTTTCAAATCATTGGTCAGAAGAAGATGTCATTTTGATCACCTATGGCGATAGCATTATCAAAGCCGACCAAGCACCTCTAAAAACCTTAAAAAACTTTTTAGACAGTTCGGTTGGAAATGCGATTAACAGTGTACATATTTTACCTTTTTTCCCTTACAGCTCTGACGATGGTTTTTCTGTTATCGATTATTCATCCGTTAATGAGTCATTGGGTGGATGGCAAGATATAGAACAGATCAGTAAAAGCTATCGTTTGATGTCTGATCTTGTCATTAACCATTGCTCAAGCCGAAGTGCTTGGTTCGACAACTTTATAAAAGGTGAAGGGCAAGGTAGTGATTTTTTCTTCACCGCTCTTCCTGATGACAACTTATCAGAAGTTGTTCGTCCGCGTACTTCACCGTTACTAAAAGAAGTAGAAACAAGTAAAGGAAAGAAATTTGTTTGGTGTACCTTTAGTCATGACCAAGTTGACTTTGACTTTCGCAACCCTGAAGTATTAAAAGCATTCACATCTATCATCAAACAATATCTTGATGCAGGCGTAAAGATATTTCGCTTAGATGCCATCGCATTTTTATGGAAAGTCGTTGGTACAACGAGCATCAACTTATCTCAAACACATGAAGTGGTAAGGTTACTTAGAACGCTTATTGAATCTGCCGAACCAACAGCAGTTATTATCACTGAAACGAATATTCCTAATACACAAAACCTTACTTACTTCGGTAATGCCAATGAAGCTCACGGGATCTATAATTTTTCATTGCCTCCTTTATTAATCAACACTTTATTGACAGGAAATTGTTTATACCTGAAACGCTGGTTGATGAGCATGCCACCCTCTCAAGACGGCACCATGTATTTTAACTTTATAGCCTCTCATGATGGTATTGGTTTACGTCCAGCTGAAGGCTTATTAAGTGAAAATGAACTTGATACCCTTGTACAAACCGTGCAAGATTTCGGTGGAAAAATTTCATGGCGTACGACTGACACCGGTGAACAAAAAGCGTATGAAATGAACATTGCACTTTATGACGCATTACAAGGTACAGTGAAAGGTAAAGATCAGTGGAATTTTGAACGATTTATTTGTGCACACGCCGTTATGTTTGCGCTTGAAGGCATACCGGGTATTTACATTCACAGCATGCTTGGCACACAAAATGATTATCAAAAATTAGCAAACACTCACCATAATCGTTCGATTAATAGGCGTCGTTGGCATGTCGGTGCTTTAGAAGATGCCCTAGCGGATAAAAATTTACACCACGCTAACGTACTTTCAACCCTAAAGTCTTTATTGGGCATAAGAATTAAACAATCCGCTTTTCATCCAAATGCCACACAATTTACGCTGCACTTAGGCTTACAGCTGTTTGGTTTTTGGCGACAAAGTAAGGACAGAAAACAAAGTGTATTTTGTGTGAGTAATATATCTGACCAACCTGTTGTATTGCCATTAAGTGAGCTAAATTTAATTATTACTGAATCTTGGCTTGAGCTTATTTCCAATGAAGAAATAACGGAGTTAACCCAAGAAATGACATTAGCGCCTTATCAAACGGTATGGCTATCAAATAGATAAAATCGAATAAAACACTTGTACTAAAATAGGGTCGCTTAGTATATCCAAATGATTGGGAAATTAGCTTCCTTACATTATTCGTATCGTTACTGGTTTAGCGAACTTTTGTATTAATAGCGGTTTAGAAAAGTTTGCTCATATTGCCAGTCACCTTCTAGAAATTTTTAGTAAATAACAATAACAGATTAAAACTCGTATCATTTTCTACTAAAGGGCTATTAGTAAGGCTTTCATCATACCAAGTGTGTTCAATACTCAACCGTGTAAACCCACCTAATAAAACCGGTGTTGATATAGATAGTCCAATATTTTTATTCAGGGCGCTATCACCATTATAAGCCATTCTGTCTTGAGTAATTTCAGATGTTGAAACGCCGTAATAATAATCCACATGTATTTTATCTAAATAGCTAAATGAAATGGATGGTTCGAAAAAAATAGGGCCATAACTGAATACACGACCAAAACTAGATTTTATCTCATACCCTTTGGAATGACCCAGTAAATCAAACATTGAGGTAAATCCAATTTTCCAATCGTTGGTTTCATAATTAAGACCAATTCCAGCATCTAGAGAACGTTTTCTTTTTTTCATCCCTTTAAAAATAGCACTATCAGATTCATCAAAACCTTGAAACCTCGGGGATAACTTCGCTAACAATGTAAAACGATTAAAATCTATCAATTCATAACTTACAAAAGGTCCAAAAACTGATAATTTTTTACCTTTGTAGCCGATTAAAGGTATAGGCATTACTCTTGTATTGTATCCTTTATAAATCTCTTGGTTAACGCTAATGCCCACCCCGTATAAAAAGCTTTCGATCTTTTCACTGTCTTCAACAACCTTTACTTTTGCTTGAGGAAAAGCGTAAAAAGGAAGAAACAAGATACATAAAACCAGAGTATTACAAGTGACTTTTATCATTTATCAATCATCATTATATTTTTTCTTTGGAGTCCATACGTTGCAAGTTTACCTTTAGATTAACTTAGCTAATAAATAAAAATTTGTATGTTTAGTTAAAACACAGAAAATATAAGGACAGTTAATAAAGTTTATCATAGACCTGTTAGTACAATTTATTCATGGCTAGGTGATCGCCAATGGCCTTAATTACGTATAGCTAGATAGGATTAAATTATTCGATGAACTTAGATGCAACATCTCAACCATGATCAATTAATCAATATGCCTGGACGTTATCGAGCCCAGCTTGTAAACAGCTTATCGGGATTCAAAAGTGCAAACTTAATTGGCACCTCTAATGAACACAATCAAACCAACTTAGCAATGTTTAGTTCCGTTGTTCATCTTGGTGCATCACCAGCGTTAGTCGGGTTTATTACACGTCCAAACAGTGTTGAACGTCATACATTAGATAATATTATCCAAACAAAAAAGTTCACGATAAATCAGGTAAATGAAAGCTTCTGGCAAGCAGCACATCAAACATCAGCACGTTACAGTAATGATGAATGTGAGTTTGAAAAAACCGGTTTATCTCCCTACTACATCGACAGTTTCAGTGCTCCATTCGTAAAAGAAAGTCGATTAAAATACGGCTTAATACTTCGCGATATAATTCCGATAACACTCAATGGTACTCAAATGGTGATTGGTGAAATAACAGATATTATTGCTAATAAAGCAGCAATTAAAGCAGACGGTTACATTGATATTGAATCATTGGATACCGTTGCAATTTCAGGCTTAGACTGTTACCACACCAGCAGACGGTTATCTCGGTTAAGTTATGCTAAACCCAACAGTACACCATCAAAAATCCCACTGGACGGTGAACCATAGTTACTGATTTTGATAACATTCATATTGCTTAAGGAAAAAAATGAAAAGTTGGCAACTACTTGGATATTTGGGTTTACTCCCTTTTATAGTGTCTTTATATTTAAGCGTCGAGTCAGTAAGCTGGAGTGTTACCGCGAAGCAAGCTTTTATCGCTTATAGCGCTATTATCGTCAGTTTTATTGCAGGTACTATCTGGCGTAAAAATGATAATAGCATGCAAATAAAACAGCAAATAATAAGCAATGTTTTCAGTTTGCTTGCCTTTACCGCCTTATTGACTCATCCGAAGGCTGCTTTGATTATTTTGACGTGTAGTTTTCTGTTTTTATATATTTACGAAAAAGAATTAAACAAATGTACTGTAGAAGATAAACGAACTTCTGGATATATGGTAATGCGATTATGGCTAACGTTGATTGTTATCTTTATGCATATTACCGCCTATTCTTTATGGTTTCTGTAATGTTATCAAATAACAATTTTAGGAATGAATACGTGCTTACAATATTTTATGACGGCAACTGCCCACTGTGTGCAACAGAGATGAATCACCTCAAAAAGCATGACAAAAATAATGTGATCTTTTTAGTCGATATACATCAGAATGAATTTGAAAGTCTTTACTCTGAGGTTGATTTTTCAGCGGCAATGAAAATATTACATGCAACGTATAACGGAAAATTATTACTTGGGCTTGAAGTCACCCACAGAGCTTGGACACTGGTTGGTAAAGGCTTTTGGGTCGCACCGCTTAATTGGCCAGTATTCAAAACAATCAGTCATTGGGTTTACTTAGGATTAGCTAAGTATCGCCATCAAATTTCAGCGTTTCTTGCCAAATTTTTTGGTATAAAAACGACAAACTGCATTTCGGGAACTTGTTATGATAAATCAACTAACACTGATCATTGGCGCAAATAGTGATATAGGTAAAGCTATTGCTGCTGAGATACAACTTATTGGAAATACCGGCCTTATTCTTATTAGCCGAGAAGTGAGTAACGAAACTGAAATGCCTAAAGAGAAGGATTTAACAAAGATTAAAAAAATCACAGTTAAAGACTATCAGCCGCAATCAATTGATATGGCCATAAAGGCATTAGCTGCGCACAGTGAACTACCAATAACCCAAGTCTTTGTCTGTAATGGCATATTGCATAGTGATAGTTTTCAACCCGAAAAACGTTTAGAGGATTTCGATGCTTTAGCGTTTAACCAAGTGATTATGGCAAACACACTGACACCCATGTTATGGGTTCAAAAGTTAACACCTATTTTGACAGGGAAGTCGTCTTGTAAATTCGTGGTATTCAGTGCTCGAGTTGGCAGTATAAGTGATAATAATTTAGGGGGTTGGTATAGTTATAGGGCTTCAAAAGCAGCATTAAACATGATGCTCAAAACAGCAGCCATAGAATTAGCAAGAAGAGCAAAGAATATCAAGATTATTTCTTTTCATCCAGGAACAACGGATACGCCCTTATCTAAACCTTTTCAAAAAAATGTGCCCGCAAATAAGCTCTTTACTAGCGAATTTGTTGCTAAACAACTATTAGAAATTGTTAAAATAACTCAAGTAGATCATACAGCAAGTTATCTTGATTGGCAGGGTAAAACCATAGATTGGTGATAAATTAGGTAGCGATTTTATAACCCATAAACAGTATAAAAAAACCCTTTTTAAGGGTTTTTATTAATTAGCCGTGAGTAATGGGGTTATTTTGTAGAATTGCTTAAGCGTATCTTCGTATTTATAATCCATATCAAATCGGCCATGGAACAACAAAGTTATTGTTAAGTCTTTATAACCTATCCAGCAAGTATATCCGTCAAAATCATGCCAAGCTTTAATGTCTAAGTATTCATAAACACCGTCAACTTTGACTCCATTCGTTGATATGGCGTCATAGATTTGCAAAAAATCTCTCAGTTGTATTTCTCTATTATTCATAAATTACAGCTTTATCATTTGACTGCATCGTCCACTGCTACGAGTAGAACCACACATTTCATCATAAGCGGATTGAAATTCAAGTGCAGCATTAAATATATTATTTTCTCGAAGATAATTTTTGGCCTCCACTAAAGAGCCCATAACTGCAACCTCGGTAGATTTATTTAAGCCAATAAAGTTGTTGAGCGAATCGACAGAACCGACAAGGTAGTGAGTGGAATCAGCTACACCGATAATCGTTGGAATAGTTCGTTGTTTAGCGTGAGTGAATGTTTCCATATATATACCCCTTGTTGGTTATATATTGTTAATACGCAGCAACCACAATTTAAGATCAACTCATCTATAGGAAATAAAATTCATTAGATTTTTCGTGTTTATACATGAATATTTTTCATTCATCACTTAAAAAAATCTCGTTTGTCGCAATATACCTTTTTCAATTACTCTTTAGATATATCCAAAATAACGTCACTAAGGAATATTTATGAAGAGTAAAACTATCTGGTATTTATACCAACATATGACAGATGAATGGAAATGCGTATCCTCAGGTAATCTTTCAGATGTTAAGAAAGCACAATCAATTTGCATACAAAATGGCGTAACTTCTCCATTAAGAGTTCAGCATAGTAAATTGGTTGTTTCGAAGGGCTAAAGGTGATGAATACGGTTTAAACAAGCGATATTTTATGATGATTAATTTTTTCAACAAGTAACATCGCTTTGTAATACCCCACTCACTATAATGAGTATATTTACGTATTTTAACTATCTCAGGGTTTCAATACTGTACTTGCTTCAGACTTTAGCCTCCGTAAACTGATCACAAAAAAAGTAAAGATAACACAGATGTTATGGGCCTGATTTATGTCTTCACAAAATGAGAGATCGACACTTTAACGCTTTCTTCCAAAGATTAAGCTTTATGGGAACACGCTGTAAACTGGCAAGATAAACATTAAGAATAATGGAGCAGCCACTATTATTAATTCATAATGGCTAATACTATTCATTTCTGAGTATAAATTAAACTATTTCGTTTAACGTTTTGATAACCAAATTTATATCGTCATCAGTTGTTGACCAGTTACTTAACGCAGCTCGAATAATAGGCTCACCTTGCCAACTTCCCGGGGTTAAAAATACCTGACCAGATTTATTTAATTTATCCATACACTTTTGGCTTGTTAAACCGAGGTTTTCTTCGTTAGGCTTAAACAGAACGACATTGAGTTCACAGGGTTTAACGATGATATAATCTGGCGATTCATGAATCCATTTAGCCAATTTTTTTGCTTGCGCTACATTTCTTTGTATTTGATTTTTTATTCCATCTTTACCGTAGCTCATTAATGTCGCCCAAACAGGAAAAGCTCGAAATCGACGTGAGTTTTCAATACCCAATGACATAAAAGCAATATCTTCGCTATCACTTGCCAAATACGGTGCATCTACATGGCATGAGTTTTTAAGTAGATCTTGATGTTGAGTGAGAAAAACACCGCAATCGTAAGGAACATTTAACCATTTATGGCAATCTAAAGTAATACTGTCTGCTAGCTCAATGCCTTGTGTTTTACCTTTTTCGCCAGCGAGTAAACGTTCAAAAATACCGAATGCAGCGTCAACATGTAACCAAGCATTATGCTTTTTACATAGTTGTGCAATTTTCACAAGATCATCATAATCAGTTCCTGTCACTGTTGCGGCACTTGCAATAACAATGTTACTTGTAGACTGGCTATTCAGTAGAGCCTTTGCTAGGTCATTAACGTCCATAGCTTCAGAGTTATTGTTACAAGTGATTTTTTGCCAACTGTCTTGTCCAAGACCGGCCATCCCTAAGCTCTTGATCATACTGGCATGGGGTGTTGCACTAAAAATACTCACCTCCAAATATTTCAAACCATTTTTAGCAACATCAATATTTTGTTGATTACCTGCATACTGACGAGCGGTAAAAGCAGCCAATAAATTTGCAGCTGTAGCACCCGTAGTGAATACCCCCTTAAACGATGTTGGCAATTTAAATAACTCACACAGCCAAATTAACGTTTGCTGCTCAATGGATGAGGCTATTGAATCGCCACCTTTAGATAAATTTTGATTAAACGTTGTTACTAGCCAATCTGCAAACGTTGCAACAGGGTTGGCTCCTCCAGTAACAAATCCCCAATATCGACCACCATTACTTGCAGATAAATTTGGTTGAATATTTTCTGATATGTATTGATTTAAATCTTCAAAAGCAATGCCTTTTATTGGTAATTTTTTAACAGGTATAATCAGTTTTTTACTAGCAACATCCCTATGTGTGAGTGCTCGATGAAAGGTATCGAACTGTTTAGTTAACGCATCTATAATTCTTTGATTGGTCTCTGGAGAATATTTCATTGTTAGCGCTCTTTGCCTAAATTAGCTATTAGTTTATTCTAGATAATATTAGATAACAGATACAGTTTTTATCTTTTTTTAGGTAACAGATAACCGTGATCAGTAAATCTTTACAGATAGCCCAAAAGCTCATTACAGTTATTGAAAATGAACATTTGTCTCTTAATGAAAAACCAGTTGTTTTGCGTTCTATCATGACATTGCATAACGTCAGTATGACAACAGCAATAGCGTGTTATCGACACATGGAAAATAGGATATTCGGTAGCCAAAGATAAAAAAGGCTTATCTCTACAAAGACCCTACTCAACAGAATATACAACCATATTTCGTCTATTTAAGAGTGCAATAACCCAATTATCATACTACAGCCAGAAAATCTGCCCAAAAACAGTGATATTTATTTTCCTAAAGGGGGGATTAACACTTTGGCTTTGTCTACCAAGTAGAGATAAAAATGTTCGTTGTCACTCGTTAAAGCAGGGATTTATAAACAGCATGACAATTTTTTTCAAACACGAATTTATACCAAAATTGTTTACGATTAAATATTGGATTTATTCTAGATGAACGTTTATTGGCACAATATCGAAAAATAAACGACTCTGTTTCAATGTCATAAATTAACCAACTAAAGATGTATTGAAGTGAGTGTTCACATTTCTTAGTCATTTTACTCGCCACCAACATAGAAGAATTATCAATCATATGTTCAATCTCTCCTTGAGGAATCGAACCATATAAAATGACACTATCCCACTGTAATTTAATTATATAATCGTAAGTGCTATTATTAAAAAAGCAGTTTTGACTCAAAAAATACAATAGATCTTGACCAAGCTAATTTAGCACTTTCATTATCGTATCGCCCAGTTGAGTCGTTATGAAAACCGTGTTTCGCATTTGTGTACATGTGCATAACATAATCAACATTATTTGCAATTAAATCAGCTTCATACTCAGACCAGGAAGCATTCACTCGTTTATCTAATTCACCTAATTGAATCATTAGTGGTGCTTTAATATTTTTTCTTAACGCTTTTATTGCTGGTGTTCCATAAAAAGGTACACCGGCATCAATAAGATTACTGTCAACTGCTGCTAAATAGTTGATTATATACCCGCCAAAACAAAAGCCAATTCCCCCTAATTTGCCATTTGATAGAGGATGCGATTTTATAAAATTTGCAGCAGCAACAAAGTCGTGCTGAATTTTTTCTCGTTCGAGTGTTTTTTGCATTGCCCTTCCTTCATCATCATTTCCCGGATAACCTCCTAACGGAAATAAGGCATCGGGTGCAAAAGCAATAAAACCCGCTTTAGCTAATCGACGCGCGATATCTTTAATATAGGGATTTAACCCTCTGTTTTCGTGAACAACTAATACTACAGGCATTTTTTTCGTACTTTCATTCGGTTCAACTAAATAGCCCCTACCTTCTCCATGCCCTTGCGGTGAGGGGAAGTTCTCGTAGCTTGCTTTTATATCTGAATCGTTAAAGGATACTTGCTCTGCTAGTGCGTAGTTAGGAAGTAATGCTGAGGTTAACACTGACATAGAATAACCAAGTGCGACTAAGCCACTTAATTTTTTAATAAATGTTCGACGATCCATGCCACCATGTGCATATTCATCGTACCAATCAAATGCTTCTTCTGGGATCTTATTATTTGGCATGCTTAACCTATGTTGAATTCGATATTGTCATCTAAAGGATGAGTGATTGAAGACATATTCGTTAATAAATATGCGATAACATTGAAAAAATTGCAAACAAACTTTTTAACCTTGCTCTCTAAGAAGCATATACGAATTGTCCATGATGCATTCAATCTCACTGTTGGGAATTGAACCATCAAGAATCACAGCAATACACAAACATGTAATCATGTAATCGTTAGCATTACCCTTTGCTCTTTATCATTATCATTATCATTATCATTATCAAAAGGACAGCGTGTTATTGTTATGACTTAGCTTTTCATTAATATATCAACTAACATGAGATGTTAAATATGAGGTATCACCTACCAAATGATGGGCAGAGCCATAACTTCAAATACTAATAACCCATTTTATTTTATTTGTTTATTAACGACAGTTCGACAAAAGTATATTTCAACTATCAAGCCCTGATTTTAATCACTTAATGCCCCCTCAAAGAGTATTATGATAACAAAACATTTAAATGGCTTGGTTTTTGATTACTCACCGTAATTGTTATTGGTGATAGTTTCGCCACTTACGAATGGAATGCTGATAAGCCTTTTCGATTTCGTTCTTTTGTCGATTGAGAAGTGTTGAAAATGGCATTTAAGAGTCCTGAAACATTAACTTCTTTAGGCTTTTTAGAGTCCATTTAATTTCACTTTAAAGTTTAGAAGAATTTAGTGAATTTAGTGAATTTAACTATTATTGATATAAAGGTTTTAGGCTGCAGAAGAAGAGAATCAAAGATACATTTTAGTCATTACTGTTGTTTACTTTAAATATAAAAGGTACCTAAGTAATTAGGTACCTTTTAGTGTTTTATATATTTTTACAGATGTTGTTAAAAATTATTTTGAGCATGGAAAGTCTGATTCTAAAGCTTCAAATAAAACCTTTTTTAAAGGTTTGTATTCCAAATCGGTGATATTCAGAGACTTAGCCACCTGAGAAGCAACAGTCTTTCTATTAGTTTCAAGCGGAATACAAAACGCATGACTTTCAGCATTTTTCTTCAATGAAACTCTCTCTGTGACCCTTGTTTTATAAGCACGCTTCATAAAGTCACTGGTTATTTTTAATTGTTTATCAAGTAATGCTTCGGGCTTTACCGCTGCACTTTCAGAAAGTAGAGAAGAATCAATAAATCCATCAATATAAAGTTTACATGGGTTTATCTCATTACGATCGGTACCTTCTTGGTAAGCCTTGCACGATTTAATAATGTCAGACTTAAAGTCAGCAAAAACACTTCCACTCGCAAATGTTAAACATACTGAAATGATTGTAATCCAGCGACTTTTGGTTATATACATTTTGAATTCCTTGTTGTAATTTCACTTCACCGGAGATTTTAATATTAACAGTACACTCGCAATGACAGAGGTTAATGGTCTAATTAATACATGAACGGCACATATTTTAATAAATAGTTTCAACAACGACTTTATTGGATTTTATAAAATCCAGCCTCGTTTTACTTTATGCTTTATTTATACCTCACAAATATAAACAGTAAAAGTCGATTATTGTTGCATATTTATCAATATATAGTTGATAAGGGTAGTGTATGATTACCATGTTATTTAAACAGATTAGATCGTCAAGAGGATACAATGGCCAAATTGAACTATCATCATTTACAGTATTTTCATGCTATTGCGACATATGGCAGTATTGCTAAAGCATCAAAAATCATCCATATAACGCCTCAAACATTGAGTGCTCAACTCGGTACGCTTGAAGCACAATTAGGCTATTCGTTGTTTGAGCGTAAAGGAAAACGTTTAGTGCTCAACGAGATGGGAAATCTAACTTATAGCTATACCCAAGAAATTTTTAGTTTAGGTGATGAATTAATCCATTCACTTAAAAATCATTCGACACACTTCGCTTCTCGCTTTTCAATTGGCGTTACAGACGTTATAGCTAAAGTTTTTTCTTTCCATTTTTTGAAGCAAATATATACAATGGATAGCTCGATAAAGTTGGTGTGCAAAGAAACAAGTTTAGAGGTACTACTTGGGGAATTAGCGATAAATAAGTTAGACGCTATATTAACCGACACTCCCCTTCCGTCTGGCTCTCCACTAAAAGCATATAGTCACTCCGTTGGTAAAAGTGGTTTTAGTTTTTTTGCTCACCCGCGCTTGGCAGATAAGTTAAAGACTGACTTCCCCCTATCACTCGATGGAGAATCTTTTTTCATTGCGGGTGAAGGAACTAACCAACGTTTAAGTGTTTTATCTTGGTTTGACCAACTCAATATTTCACCTTCAATTATTGGCGAGTTTGACGATTCTATATTAACTAAGTATTTTGGTCAGGCTGGTTACGGTTTTTTTTGTGCTCCAACGATTATCGAAAAACATGTGCTTGAACAGTTTAATGTGCGCATTATCGGCAAAACTAACGATATAACTGAACACTACTATTTAATATCTCCGGAGCGAAAAGTCAAACACCCGGCTGTGCAGCATTTGTTATCAGAAGGAAAAAAGTTATTTAAACAACCCATTGTATAGTTTGAAAATTCATACACTATCGTGTTCCACTGTTTTTGTTGTCATAAAGCTGTTTATTATTTGACCGGTTCTGTAAAAGACAACGGGCTTTTGTCAAGTTAATAAAACTGATGACTTTGATCGGTAAGTATCTAAATGCTCAAAGTAACACGTTGCAAATAATAAATGCTGAAAGTACTTCCTGCCAGTTTTTAAATAAAATGGTGAAGTAATTAACTTTTTAAGCATATTACATCATCAAAACCTCTGTGTTAGACTGGTAAAAAATCATCCCATCAAGTAAGTACATACGTCAAAATGAACGCAGAAGCATTACTAATACAAGCTAAAGACTCATGCCAAAAGCGTGGTGCACGATTTACGCTAGCTCGTGAACAAGTTTTTAAACTGCTAACTCAACATAGTGGTGCTATTGGCGCTTATGATCTTCTTGATGAATTAAAGCTCATTGACCCTTCAGCAAAACCTGCAACTATTTACCGTGCCTTAGATTTTCTGAGCAAACAAGGATTCGTACACAAAATAGAATCGCTCAATTCATTTGTTATGTGCCACCACTTTAGTGAATGCAATCACCCTGTACAATTATTAATTTGCGATACTTGCGGACATGTTGAAGAAATACAATCGTCGAATTTAGATCTAGCCTTGCGTTCAATGGCAGATGCTACAGGTTTTACAATTAGCCATCAAATTGTTGAAGCTCATGGAGCTTGTCAAAGCTGTAGCTAAAATATCTATTATTAAGTTGTAATTATTTCCTTAACGCCTCCCATTAAACTTATGTTTACAGCTATTGATCGCATAAACACACCCTCTCGTTAACCATCTAAGTTTATTCATGTTATAAAGACACGATTAAACGTGTATACATTATAACAATAGTCAGGAAGCCTATGAAATATTCGATCAAATTAGCGCTACTTTGCTTATTTGTTGCTGCCAGTGGTAGTGCAATTGCAAAGAATACGATAAATACAGATAAATTTCGTCAGTTAGAAGAAATTTTACCTACACCAAATACCTATAGAACGGCATCAGGTGCACCTGGCCATCAATATTGGCAACAACAAGTTGATTACAAAATAAATATTCAACTTGATGATAAGACACAAACATTAAAAGGTAGCGAAACCATTAGCTACACGAATAATTCACCCGATACATTACGCTACTTGTGGATACAGCTTGATCAGAATCGCCTAAAACGTGAATCAGACAATCGCTTGACAAGTACTGCTCCTCGCAAAAAAGTAACCTACAAAGGTTTACGTAACGCAATAGAATCTACTGAATTTGACGGCGGTAATAAAATAACTCAAGTTGCAGGTTCAAATGGTAAAGCGCTTCATTATGTAATTAACGGCACGATGATGCGCGTTGACTTACCTAAAGCATTAAAATCCGGTGACGATGTAGAATTAAACATTAAATGGAATTACAAACTTCACGAACAAAAAGTATTAGGGGGTCGTTCTGGGTACGAATACTTTAAAGAAGACGATAACTACTTGTACGAAGTTGCTGGTTGGTTTCCTCGTGCAGCAGCATATTATGATGTTATGGGCTGGCAAAACAAACAATTTTTAGGTAATGGTGAATTCACTTTAGAGTTTGGTGACTACGATGTTAAAATCACAGTTCCAGCTGACCATATTGTTGCAGCAACAGGTGAGTTACAAAACGAAAGTAACGTATTATCTAATACACAACGTAAGCGCTTAACTCAAGCTAAAAGTGCTAAAAGCCCCGTGATGATAGTTACGCCTGAAGAAGCACTTGCTAACGAAAAATCACGTTCTTCAAAAACTCAAACATGGCATTTTAAAGCGAAAAACGTTCGTGATTTTGCTTTCGCTTCAAGCCGTAAATTTATTTGGGACGCTCAAGGATATAATGAAGGTGGAACGGATACAATGGCCATGTCTTACTACCCTAATGAAGGTAATCCCTTGTGGGGACGTTACTCTACTGAAGCTATAATTCATACAATGCAACAGTACAATAAGTACACCTTTGCTTATCCATACCCTGTTTCAATTTCCGTGCATGGTCCTATTGGTGGAATGGAATACCCAATGATCACTTTCAATGGATATCGACCAACACTTGATAAAGAAACGGGTGAAAAAACCTATTCTCGTGGCACTAAATACGGCTTAATTGGCGTAATCATTCATGAAGTAGGTCATAACTATTTCCCGATGATCGTTAACTCAGACGAGCGTCAATGGACCTGGATGGATGAAGGTTTAAATACCTTCCTACAGTTTTTAGCACAACAAGCGTGGGAAGAAGGTTATCCTTCACGCCGAGGTCATGCTCCAGACATTATCAACTACATGAAAAGCACGAACCAGGTCCCCATCATGACCAATTCTGAATCAATTCTTCAGTTTGGTAATAATGCATACGGTAAACCAGCAACAGCCTTAAATATTCTCCGCGAAACAGTAATGGGTCGTGAGTTATTTGATTTTGCCTTTAAAGAATATGCACAACGCTGGAAGTTTAAACGCCCTACCCCATCAGACTTTTTCCGTACGATGGAAGATGCTTCAGCAGTTGACTTAGATTGGTTCTGGCGTGGCTGGTTCTACACAACAGATCATGTTGATATCGCATTAGGTAATATTCATTTATACCGCCCTGACAGCCAAAACCCTGATACTGAAGAAGCTTGGGAACGTGCATTAGAAACTGAGAAACCAACTTTTATTAGTGACATTCGTGACAAAGGTCACTGGCTTAGAACAGCTGACAAACCTGAATTGTTAGACTTCTATAATGAACACGATAAATTCACAGCAACCAATAAAGCACGCAATACCTATAACAGTTCTCATAAAAAGTTAAAGCAATGGGAAAAAGACTTGCTCGTTGACGACAGAAATTTCTATATTGTTGATTTCGAAAATAAAGGCGGCTTAGTCATGCCTATTATTGTTCAATTAACTTTCGCAGATAAAACGACTAAACAAGTTAAAATTCCTGCAGAAATTTGGCGTAAAAATAGTAAAGAAGTCTCTAAATTATTTATTACTGATAAAGAAATTACAGCTATTGCTATTGATCCAAATTGGGAAACTGCTGATGTAAATGTGAATAACAATTACTGGCCAGCACGCCCAATTAAATCAAGCTTTGAGTTATACAAGCGTAAGAAGAAAGACATGATGCGTGACTATAACGTGAAGTTAAAATCTGCAGATGACGAGAAAACAGACAAGGGAGAAGAAGATAAATAATGGTAAAAAGTGCATTATTTAAAAGTTTCATTGTTTGTTTGTTGTGTGGGGTTACGCTTTCTAGCGTAGCTCACCGCTACTTTTTTGGATTAACTGATTTATCCGTTAATCCAAAAACCAACAACATAGAGGTCATTCATCAAATTACAGGTCACGATATTGATAACGCCATTGCTGAGCAACAACAAATACACTTTTCACCTGAACATTCAGAATATGAAAAGTTCATCCAAGACTATGTAGAAGCTCATTTTCAACTTATTGACATTCAAGAAAATGAAAAACACATTATAAAGCTCAATTGGATAGGTTTAGAAATAGCAAAAGGTAACGTTTATATTTACCAAGAAGCTAATTTTGAAAACTTTTTATCGGGAATAGTGGTAAAAAATGATTTACTCGTCGATACTTATCCTAAACAGATAAATACTGTAAATTACCAAAATGGAAAAATTAGGGGCAGTTTAACTTTTTCTAGCTCCGTAAAAACGGCTGAAATTACTATAATAAAAAACAATGACTAGTAGGAATGATTTATATTTGCTAGATTGGCATTTAAAATCATATCACTAGTACAACTAACGTCTTTGGGAAACATTCATGAATGTAGAGTTTATTAACCCCTTTTTATCTTCAATGCTTAATGTGATGTCTACAATGGCACAAATGGAATTGATACCCGAAAAGCCTCGTTTGAAAAAAGATGAAATAGCTATGGGCGATGTTTCTGGTTTAATTGGTATGGTGAGTTCAAAAACAAAAGGCTCTCTATCAATTACGTTTGAAGGAAAGTTAGCGCTTGCTACCATGAAAAAAATGGTTGGCGAAGGTCCTGATGAGATAAATGAAGAAATTACTGATTTAGTCGGTGAAATTACCAATATGGTTACGGGTGGTGCTAAGCGCATGCTCAGCGAAAAAGGTTTTGAATTTGACATGGCTACACCTATGGTAGTTTCAGGTAAAGACCATACCATTCATCACAAAGCAGACGGACCTATTATTATCATTCCATTAGGCTCTGAATTTGGTAAAGCTTTCATTGAGTTTAGTTTCGACAAATAGATAAACATTCTTATAGCAATAATATAATTTATCTCATTAACCTCTTTTATTTATAAACGAGGTTTTTTTGTGTCTTAAAATCGAAAACACCTTATAAAATAGTGTAATAAAGGTTATACACGATAGGAAATTATTCAATTGCAAACAAATGAATAGAAGTGGAGAGCAAATATTTAACTATAATTGCGCTACTGTACTGACAGAGTTATTTTCACACGTTGCGTTATATTACACAAAAGCTCATAAGGAATAGTGGTAGCACATTGAGCTATTTCAGCTACGGGCAAATTATCCCCCCACAAAGTGACTAAATCACCAATTTCATCTTGATTGTTGATACCTAAATCAACGGTGATCATATCCATTGATACCTTTCCGATTAGCGGTACTCTTCGACCATTCACTAGCACGGGTGTTCCATTTCGGGCATGGCGTGGATAACCGTCACCGTAACCAATAGCAACAACACCAATGATCGTTTTTTCTTCACTTTTCCAAGCACCACCATAACCGACAGACTCACCTGCATCAAGCTCACGTATTGCGATTAAGCTAGACTTTAGCGTCATGACTGGTTGAATATCAAAGTTATCACTTTTAACCTTAATTTGATGACTTGAGGGCACTATAGATGAATCATCTAAAGATAAAGGAGAAACACCGTATAACAATAATCCTGGTCGTACCCATTGATAGTGACTCGTTGGCCATGAGCAAATTCCAGCTGAGTTTGCTATCGTTCGTTCTTCGTCACAGCCTTGTGTCACTTCCTCAAATAGTGAGATTTGTTGTTGCGTTTCATCGCTGTCTTTATTATCAGCACAGCCTAAATGACTCATTAAGACAATATTTTTTTGTACATTATCCGAGTCAGTTAATTGCTGATAAAACGCACTAAACTGCTCAGGATTAATACCTAGACGGTGCATGCCGGTGTCTATTTTTAACCAAACTTTTAGAGGGGATGTAAGCTCTGCAATTAAAATAGCATCAAGCTGTTGTTGATTATGAACTATCGTTTGTAAATTATGAGCAGCAAGAATGGATAAGTCTTTACTATCAAAGAAACCTTCAAGTAAAACAATCGGTTGAGTTATTCCTGCAGCACGAAGTGCCAGCGCTTCATCAATTCTTGCAACAGCAATAGCATCAACTGATGGTGATGAGTTGCCATGTTCCTTTTTTTTATCTTGTTCAGCAAACAACGCTTTCGCTATAAGTTCTAGACCATGCCCATAAGCATTGGCTTTTAAAACAGCAAGCAGTTTGGTTGTGGGGGCAAGTAACTTTATCTGCGCTAAATTATGCTTGAGCGCAGAGACATTAATAATGACTGTCGCGGTTGTTAATGCCATTAATCTTCCGCTAAAACATGTGGTCCGGCATAATTATCAAAACGAGAAAATTGCCCTTGGAAAGTCAGTGGTACACGACCAATGGGACCGTTACGTTGTTTACCAATAATGATTTCTGCCATGCCTTTGAATTCTGAATCATCGTGATAAACCTCATCACGATAAATAAACATGATTAAGTCGGCATCTTGCTCAATAGACCCTGATTCACGTAGATCCGAGTTAATTGGTCGTTTATCTGAACGTTGCTCCAAACTACGGTTAAGCTGAGACAGCGCAACAACTGGCACTTGTAATTCTTTCGCTAATGCTTTTAATGAACGCGATATTTCCGCTATTTCTAACGTTCTATTATCAGAGAATTGTGGTGCTCGCATCAACTGTAAATAATCGATCATGATCATACTAATTCCACCATGATCACG
Organism: Alteromonadaceae bacterium; assembly: GCA_041890515.1. Lineage (GTDB taxonomy): Bacteria > Pseudomonadota > Gammaproteobacteria > Enterobacterales > Alteromonadaceae > Colwellia_A. The sequence continues at coordinate 29,659 of JASDWX010000059.1, read as the reverse complement.
TGCTATACGACGTGCACGAGAACGAACATCAGTCGGTGTTAAACCCGCAGCATCATCAATAAACATTTTCCCTTTATCAATAAGCAAGCCCATTGTTGATGATAAACGTGCCCAATCTTCATCACCTAACTGACCGGTACGAATTTTGGTTTGATCAATTCGGCCTAACGAAGCAAGCATTCTCATCATTAATTGTTCTGCCGGCATTTCTAAACTGAAGATCAGTGCAGGCTTGTCTTCAGTCATAGCGGCATTTTCTGCGATGTTCATTGCGAATGTGGTTTTACCCATTGATGGACGTGCAGCAACAATAATGAGATCTGATTTTTGGAAGCCTGCCGTCATTTTATCTAAATCACCAAAGCCACTAGAAACACCGGTAACACCGCCATTCGGTGCTGAACAAAGTTGTTCGATACGATCGACCGTTTTCTCTAAAACTGAGGTAATATTTTCTGGACCTTCAGATTTGTTTGCACGTTGCTCGGCAATAGCAAATATTTTAGTCTCAGCAAAATCGAGCAGTTCAGCACTAGGTCGCCCTTGAGGATCATAGCCCGCTTCAGCAATTTCATTAGCTACACTGATCATTTCACGCGTAACCGCTCTTTCTCGAACAATATCAGCATAAGCTGTTATATTTGCTGCACTTGGCGTGTTTTTCATCATCTCTGCGAGATAAGCAAAACCACCTGCATCGTCGAGTCGTTGCTCGTTTTCTAAGGCTTCAGATAACGTAATTAAATCAACAGGGTTACCT
>JASDWX010000059.1:0-28889 GCA_041890515.1 Alteromonadaceae bacterium | reverse complement strand
TTACCTAATTCAATTAACGCCGCTATGGTTTCAAAAGTAATACGATGTGAGCGACTATAGAAATCTTGAGCAACAACACGTTCGCCAACACGATCCCATGTTTCGTTATCAAGCAATAATCCACCCAGGACAGATTGTTCGGCTTCAAGCGAATGAGGCGGAACTTTTAGCGCATCCATTTGGCTATCTTGAGAAAACTTTCTGTCTTTGAAAAATTTATTTGGCTTGCGGTCTGCCATGGTTATACCCTAAAAAACTATCGTCAATGCGATATTAAAACTTGCCGTAGGTTACCAGAATTCGTTTTAAAATTGAATAAAAAAACGAGCGAGGGATCCCCCTAACTCGTTATGTTTTAAAAGCTGGGGAATTAAAAGTTAGTGACTAACGATAATATCACCACTTACCGTACTTGCACGTACATTGGTACTGGCATTACCTGTTTCAAAACGTAGTTTTGAACTTGGGCCATATTTAGCTTTTTTTGCCTTTTGAACCGTGATTTTATTAATAATATCACCACCCGCATTTGCAGATAATCTAAAGCTTGCCTGTACATTTTTCTGAAGCTTTAACGCTAAACGTCCACTAACACTTGACATTTTTACTGCACCGCTTTCATTCAACGATAAACTGCCAGAAAAATCACCACTCACATTAGAAACGATAAGTTCATCAATCCCGCCTAGTGACACTTGAATGTCTCCACTCACATTTTCTATGACCACTTCTTTAGCGGTAGATTGTGCATTAATTTCGCCACTGACAACACGTAAATTTAAACGCCCACTTGATTGACGGTCTTTAATGCTTCCACTGACACTGGATAAGCTTACTTTCCCTGATAAGTTTTTACTATCAATATCACCGCTGACTGAAATCAATTCAACACGTTCACTCAAGTTTTTCGCGTAAATGTCGCCACTTACCGTTTTCCCTTCCGCACTCCCATGTAAGTTTTCAAAATCTAGATCACTTGAAACACCGTCAAAACTGACTCGGATATTCTTCGGCATATGGACGGTTAATGTCGATCCTTTATCATTACCGCCCCAAAAATTATTGTTATGTTTATCCAGTTCTACTTTAATTTTTACACTTGAGCCTTGTTGTTTAAAAATTAAGTCACCTGCATCATCTTCTAATTCACCTTTAACAGATATAGTATCTTTATCCCAACCAACTACCGTCACTTTTCCGCGTAAATTTTCTATATTAACGCTACTTACATCACTAATCGTTAAGGACTTTTCTATATGCTCACCAGCAAAGCTTGAGCACGCTGCAGAAAATAAAATCATTGGAATAATTTTTTGTAAAATACTCATAACTACCTCTATTTATTTGTTATTTTAAATACTTTGCCATTTAGGGCTGTACAATTGGGTTAATAAATCTAGTTCTTGTTTTTGTGTCCAACGTAATAAATTCAATAAATCATTGTTGCTAGGATCTTCAGTTAATGCTTTCTCAATTGTTGCCTGTGCTGAGCTAAGCTTTATTAACTCTTCTTGAATTTCTTTCGGTAATTCAGATACTTTCGGCTGACCAAAACTCACCAGCATTGTTTGTTTTGTTTGTTTAAAATTCTCTTGCATAGCCGTGACTAAGTTCTGTGGTGAATGGCCTTGCTGAGCCATATTTACTGGCTTATCTGAAAGTTGTGGCGAAAAAGAAACCCAAGTCACTAATACAGCAGCAACTAACGATGCCGCCCAGGCTGTTGGGACGAAAAATTTTTTCTTTGGCAAATCAAATGACAGTTTATCTTGTTGCTTAGTCTGAATAGCACGGTCAATACCTGCCCATAAATCACAATGCGGTGTCATTTCATCAGGTAATTCAGCCAGTGTTTTTTGTAAATCTTGCTCTGACAATAATTTATTCATATCTCGACCCACTCTCTTAATAAACTTTTTGCTCTATGGTATTGTGCTTTACTGGTACCCACCGCCATATCTAACATTTTTGAAATTTCTTCATGGCGATAACCTTCAACAGCGAACAGAACAAACACTAATCGTGCCCTTTCTGGTAAACGTGCAATGTGTTTATCTAATGCGGTTAACTCACTCGTATCTTCGATTTCTACAGTGACATCTTGAATGGTTTGATCTTCAATGCTGAAAATACGCTGCAACCAGTTTTTATGCTTACGTAAATGCCCAAGTACAATATTGCTCGTCACACTGTGTAACCAAGTGGAAAATTTACTGTCGCCACGAAAATTAGTTATTTTTTGCCAAAGCTGCACAAAAACTTCTTGGCAAACATCTTCTGCGCTGTCTTTATCCGCCAGCATACGCCAGCAAATGGCATAAACTTTTCTATGATACTTTTGATAAATTTGATAGAAAGCTTGCTGATCACCTTGTTGCGCTCGACTTATTATCGCTAGCTCTTCGACTAATTCTGGCGAAGTAGCTAGCTGACTATCAGTCCTATTTTTAAAGTAAATAACTTTCGGATTATCCAAAGGTTAACTCTCAGTAATGGTGTTGTTATAAGGTAAGATACAGGATCTAAGAAAAGGGTTTAAAGAAAAGATAAATAAATTTACTTTTATTTGCGCTCACATAAACACATCACGTTATTTCTCAGCACTACACTTAATTTTCAGACATAAAAAAAGCGTCTTACGACGCTTTCTACACATTCTGATTTTAGCGCAAAATTACTTGCTGCTAAGAGCACCAAAACGTTTGTTGAATTTATCAACACGACCACCGGTCTCAGCAGCTTTCTGCTTACCAGTGTAAAATGGGTGACATGCTGAACATACGTCTAAGTGAATATCTTTTTTCGCTGTAGAACGCGTTACAATGATGTTACCGCAAGAACATGTTGCTTTAAACTCAACGTAATTAGGATGAATACCGTCTTTCATAGAAACCTCTGTATAAGGCCGTATCGCCACTTAGTCAGTCATTATTGCTGCCAAGCACCATACGAGTTAAAATAATGGAGGCGAATTTTAATAGATCGCCCCTTGCTTAGCAATAGCGGAATGGAAGTAATTGCTAAAAAATGAACAATTTACTTATAACGAGCATTAAAGGTAACTTTGTTCAAAATCGTTCTTGGCATATTACCGACAAATCGGCAGAATAAGCATAATTATTGTCAATAAAGTGTTCTCTATGCAGGTGAGTTATATTCAAGTCGCTATTCCTGTGCCCATGCGTCAGCTATTTACGTATATTATTCCTCAAACGATCAATGATGAAGATATTCACATCGGTGCGCGTGTAATCGTACCTTTCAGTCATCGACAAGTTATTGGCATTATTATAAGTACCAGCACGACATGTGATATTGAAGATAAAAAACTAAAGCCTATTATTAGTTTAGTGAATGACAAATTTAGTTTCTCCCCTTCATTACTAACCTTTTTACAGCGCTGTGCGAATTATTATCATCATCCTATAGGGGACGTATTACAACTCGCTCTTCCGGTATTGCTTCGTCAAGTAGAGCAACCAAATATCGAGTTGGCGACGACTTGGCATTGCCAACAATTTGAGCAAGAAAAAGCAGAAACCGTTGCACTTGAAAAAATAACAAAACGTGCACCAAAGCAAGCAGCCTTATATGCTCTGATCAAAGCTCACCAGGGGATCACTTGGGCGGAAATTCGTACACTAGGTTTTACTAAGCTTCAATTAAACGTTCTTGAGAAAAAGACATTGGTTGAAGAAAAATCTCAGAAGTCTACACCCTTTGTCTATCACGAAGAAGCTTTAGCCGACAATGAAAAGCTAACTTTAACCGTTGAACAAGCGGTGATTGTTTCAGCCGTCAAAGCATCCTTTGATCAATTTTCCTGTCACTTAGTTGATGGGATCACAGGTAGTGGTAAAACAGAAGTTTACTTACAAGCAATGGAAAAAACCTTAGCGGCGAGTAAACAAGTACTTGTGTTAGTACCGGAAATTGGTTTAACACCACAAATGCTCAGTAGATTTGAGCAACGCTTTAATTTACCCATTTGCTTACACCATTCGGGCTTAAACGACAAAGAGCGTTTACAAACTTGGCTGGCGGCACAACGCGGAACTGCAGCAATAATCATTGGTACTCGCTCAGCTGTTTTCTCTCCGTTACATCATTTAGGGTTAATTATTGTCGATGAAGAGCACGACGGTTCTTTTAAACAACAAGACAGTTTTCGCTATAATGCGCGAGACATTGCTATTTTACGTGCGGGTCAGTTAAATATACCTATTGTGCTTGGTAGTGCGACCCCCAGTCTTGAAACCCTTCAAAATGCGTTATCGGGTAAATATCAATATCATCAATTAACAAAAAGGCCCGGTCAAAGCACAGAATCTCCAATCATGCTTATTGATGTTGCTCAGCAGCAAATGGAACATGGTTTATCAGGCACCTTGAAAAAAGCGATTGAAAATACGCTTAAACGTGGTGAACAGGTATTGATATTTCTCAATCGCCGAGGTTATGCGCCAGCCATTAATTGTCAAGAATGTCATTGGGTAGCCGATTGTCAGCGTTGCAATAAATCTTATACTTTACACCAAGGTCAAAAATTATTAATTTGTCATCACTGTAGCAGCCAAAAGCATATTCCTTATCAGTGCCCAAGTTGTGGTAGTGTCCGTATTAAACCGATCGGACAAGGGACAGAACAATTAGAACAACATATTAGCGAATTGTTTGAAGGCTACAGTACCGTTAGAGTTGACCGTGACAGTACCCGTAAAAAAGGTGAACTCGCTAAGTTATTACAAGAAGTTACTGAGAAAAAGCATCAATTGCTTATTGGCACCCAAATGTTAGCAAAAGGTCACCACTTTCCTGATGTGACACTAGTCGCTGTTTTAGATGTTGATGGCGCTCTTTTTAGCTTTGATTTTCGTGCCGCTGAACACATGGCGCAGTTGTTGGTGCAAGTGGCTGGCCGTGCAGGTCGTGAAAGTAAGCCCGGAAAAGTCATGGTACAAACCAACTTTCCAGAGCACCCACTATTACAAGATTTAGTGAACAATGGTTATCCCCATTTTGCAAAGTATGCATTAACAGAGCGCAAGCAAGCATTATTACCACCATTTAGTTACCAAGCTCTTTTTCGTGCGGAAGCAAATTACCCTTCTTATCCTGAAAAATTTCTGAGGTCATTAGCTGAAGTTTCTTTTGAAGGTTGTCAATTTGCAGGCCCCGTTCCAGCGGCAATGGAGAAAAAAGCGGGGAAGTATCGCTATCACTTAATTGTTCAAGCTAAATCACGTAAAGAGCTTCATATGGCGGTTCATCAGCTGATTCACACTATTTCTAACAATGAATGGCAGAAAAAAGTACGCTGGACTGTCGATATAGATCCCCTTGATTTAAGCTGGTAATTTCCAATAATTATTCAATCGTTACAATTTTCCTATTTAAACTAGTGTTATTTTTTCATCAGTTCGTTAGAATTAGCGGACTTTTACCGATATATTACTTTTTCATGGCTCATCAAGATTACGTTTCCCGCGCACAGAATAAAAAGAAGAGCCCTTATAAAAAGAAAGCAGCTCCTCAATCTATTTTTACTTTGAAATTCAAATTTGTTTTACTTTTACTTATTTTATTAATTGGGGGCTTTAGTTATGCCCTATGGTCAATAAAAGATAAGCAGCCACAAATATCTCCAGCAAAAATAGTGAAAGAAACATCACGAGATATTGAAGAAGAAACATTACCCGAACCACCAAAAGAAAAATGGGATTATGTTGATAACCTCAAAAGCAAAGAAGTTGAAGTGGGGAAATACGAAGTTAAAAACAAAGGCCCCTATAAAATGCAATGTGGCTCTTTTAGAACAGAAAAACAAGCTGAAGTCTTAAAAGCGACCATTGCTTTTACAGGATTAACCTCACAGGTCAGTGAATCTAAGGGTCAGAAAGGTATTTATTACAAAGTATTTTTAGGTCCATATGCGCGTAAACGTGAAGCAGAAAAAGATAAACATAAGTTAAAAAGCAATAATGTTAATAGCTGTCAAATATGGCTTTGGCGATAATAACCATATTTATCGAGCTCTCTCCTTGAAAAAGTCATAATTAGCCTTATCTATTCTCCATAGATAAAATAAATATTAAGGTTAATTGTGACTACTATCGTATGCGTAAGACGTAATGGCAAGGTAGCTATTGGTGGTGATGGCCAAGTTTCACTTGGAAATACTGTAATGAAAGGCAATGCTCGCAAAGTACGTCGTTTGTACAACGGCAAAGTACTTGCTGGATTTGCTGGTGGTACCGCTGATGCTTTTACTTTGTTTGAGCGATTTGAGAGTAAACTTGAACAGCATCAAGGTCACTTAACTAAAGCCGCCGTTGAACTCGCCAAAGATTGGCGAAGTGATCGTGCATTACGTAAACTTGAGGCTCTCCTTGCCGTTGCCGACGAAACCGCCTCATTAATAATCACCGGTAATGGCGATGTTGTTCAACCAGAAAATGACTTAATAGCCATTGGTAGCGGTGGAAATTTTGCTCAATCTGCAGCCACAGCTTTATTAGAAAATACAGAACTTAGCGCTAAAGAAATTGTTGAAAAATCATTAACAATCGCTGGCGACATTTGTGTATTCACCAATCATAAACATACGATTGACGAGCTTTAAAACCCTGCTCCCTTTTATAATGTATCAAATAAGTTAAATGCTAAAGGAATTATCATGTCGAATATGACACCACGTGAAATAGTCAGTGAACTGGACAGCCACATTATTGGTCAAAGTGATGCAAAACGTGCAGTTGCCATCGCCTTAAGAAACCGCTGGCGCAGAATGCAATTAAACGAAGAATTGCGTACTGAAGTTACCCCTAAAAATATTTTGATGATTGGTCCAACCGGTGTAGGTAAAACAGAAATCGCACGTCGTTTAGCCAAACTTGCTAACGCTCCTTTCATTAAAGTTGAAGCCACTAAATTTACCGAAGTGGGTTATGTGGGTAAAGAAGTTGAAACCATTATTCGCGATTTAGCGGATATGGCAATAAAAATGACCAAAGAGCAAGAAATGTCTCGTGTTAAACATTTAGCTGAAGAAGCGGCTGAAGAACGTATTTTAGATGTTTTATTACCACCACCGCGTGATGGATTTGGCAGCGATGAATCAGCTGACAACAGCAGTACTCGTCAAGTTTTTCGTAAAAAATTGCGTGAAGGTAAGCTAGACGACAAAGAAATAGAGTTAGATTTAGCGGCAAGCCAAGTGGGTGTTGAAATAATGGCACCTCCAGGCATGGAAGAGATGACATCTCAACTGCAAAATATGTTCCAAGGTATGTCTAATGAAAAAACGAATAAACGTAAATTAAAAATTAAAGATGCGTTCAAAGCCTTACAGGAAGAAGAAGCTGCTAAAATTGTTAACAATGAAGATATCAAAGAAAAAGCAATTTATGCTGTTGAGCAAAATGGCATAGTTTTCATCGATGAGATTGACAAAATTTGTAAACGTGGCGATAGCTCAGGACCTGATGTTTCTCGCGAAGGTGTGCAACGAGACTTGTTACCACTTATTGAAGGTTCAACGGTAAGCACTAAGCATGGCATGATTAAAACAGACCATATTTTATTCATAGCTTCTGGCGCATTTCAAATGGCAAAACCCTCTGATTTGATCCCTGAGTTGCAAGGTAGATTACCGATCCGTGTAGAATTACAAGCATTAACAACTAATGACTTTGTTAGAATTTTAACAGAACCAAACGCATCATTAACTGAACAATATATCGCTTTATTAGCAACAGAAGGTGTTCAAGTTTCATTTAGTGAAGATGGTATTCAAGCTTTAGCGAATGCTGCATGGCAAGTAAATGAAACTACTGAAAATATTGGAGCTAGACGCTTACATACCATGATGGAACGTCTGATTGAAGACTTATCATTCAATGCAGATAAGCGTTCAGGCGAAGCTATTATTATTGATGAAAGTTACGTAGATGATAAAATTTCTGAACTGGTCAAAAATGAAGATTTAAGCCGCTTCATTCTCTAGTCAAATATTGAAAGTAGGAGTGAAATCTCCTACTTTTTTTCATGCATTACCCTTGAGTAAATAAATGAGTATTATCCAGTTTTCTATCAATAGTAAACAAAAAAAATTTACGCTTAATTTTGATAATAACCTTCAGCTTAATTTTGATTTTGAATACTTAAGAGTATTCTCTCCTGCTGCAGTAAAACCTAAGAAAAGCAATGCAGCACCCGACGTTTTTCATAAAAAAAACATTCAGTTATTGCATATTGAACCACTTGGGAAATATGGTCACCGCCTTGTATTCGATGATAAACATAGTGCAATATTTACAGATGAAATATTTATACATTTATATGAAAATCACGAAATAAATTGGCAACAATATTGTGCCAGTTTAACCAGTAGTCAAAATAGAGAATCGTCAATTAACTTTGTCAAAGTAAAATAGAACTATTTTATATAAAGACTTCTCTTGAAAATACGATGCGCTATATAATCAAGAGAAAGTAGAATTTTACACTTTAAAGCGGCTTACTTCATTATTCAATACACCCGCTTGTTGAGATAACTTTTCACTCATTTGCGCATTTTGATGGGATATTTGCCCTGCTTGCTCAGCTACATCTCTAATCTCAACCACATGCTTATTAACTTATGATGCCACCGTACTTTACTCTTGAATTGCTGATCGTCATTCACCGTACAAATCATCTTGTGGTGTAAACCGATTCGTTCTTGTGCTTCAACTAAAGCATTAACGTGTTTGTTATAATCTATCAGTACCTTAGTTAATTATATTATTTCTATCGTTTCAGTATTATGCTTAACAACTCCACGTGCAAGGTATTGACGTGTGTTTTTACCTGAATTATTTTTATCTAAATACTTGAGATCCTTACGAGCAAAAAATATTTTTAATTTCTTTTTAGCTCTAAAATATCAGATTCTATATCACCAATATTGCTTATCATACCTACATCATCTTGTAATGAACTGACAGAAGAACTTAGTAAAACGAACATAAAGATCATAGCAAAAAATTATCGCTGTATTTGACATCAGTTGTACTTGAACAACATAGAAGAGGTCGTAAAAGAAATTAAAATTTGATTGATTTATGTAACATTATTCACAAGGTGTTATAAGATTTATGTGCGGATAAAATATTTTTTTAAATCATTTTCTGGAATGGGTTTACTCACGTAATAGCCTTGAACCACATCACAACCAATATTACGTAATAAGCGTAATTGTTCTTCTGTTTCAACACCTTCAGCTAAAACTCGCTTCCCTAATCCATGAGAAAGCTCGACCATCGACTTAACAATAGTGAAATCGGAATCATTACTTGCCACTTCGTCAATAAAACTTTTATCGATTTTGATTTTATCAATAGGCAATCTTCGTAGGTAGGCTAATGAAGAGTAGCCCGTACCAAAATCATCGATAGATACTTTTATGCCCATATTTTGTAAAATAACTATCGTATTCATCGCCGTTGCCATTTCGGTTATAACAACGTTTTCAGTAATTTCGAGATCTAAACATCGTGGGGGGATTTGATACTTATAAAGAAGTGCTTGAATATTTTCAATCAGTTTAGGGTCTTGAAATTCTACCGCGGTAAGATTAACAGCCACCGTAACTCGACGGTTATATTGCTTATACCAACGAGCAACCCCCTGACATGCTTTTTCCAATACGTAACTATCAAGTTCGCTTAATAAATTCAGGGATTCGATGTCAGGCAAAAAATCTGCAGGCTGTAATAATCCACGTTTAGGATGTTGCCAACGGACCAGTGCCTCAAAGCCCTCTATTCTATTATTAAATAAATTCAGTTGAGGCTGATAATATAAGATAAACTCATTTTTTTCGAATCCATTACGCATTTCTTTTTCCATCGCCAGTAACCTTCGGCCATATGCTTGCATACCTGTTTTATATTTAACTGTCGCTACATTTTGGCTTTCAGCTTGAGCGAGTGCCAAATTAGCTTTTTGCAATAAATCTTCTGCTAATTTAGCGTCTTGAGGGTATAAGCAATATCCTATAGAACATTGCAATAACACTTTATGCTGCTTGATATAATAGGGTCGATTTATCAAACCGTGTAAATGTTCTATCGCAGCACTTTGCTGCTTATCATCTGCGCTATCAATAACAAAAACAAAAGAGTCGCCACTTAATCGTCCAATTACTTTTGGCAAGAAAATACTTTCATCTAATCGACTGGCTATTTCACCTAAAATTGCGTCTCCAACCTTGAGGCCATAAGTGTCGTTTACAAACTTAAATCGCTTAATATCTAATAAAAAAATAACTAAGTTTTGTTTGGTCCTTTCTGTCTCCTCTATAATTAAAGGGAGTTTTTCCATCACTTGTTGTCGATTGAGTGCGCCGGTTAATGAGTCATGCTTACCTAAATATTGAGCTTTATTCATGGCTGAAATAGCAATATTACGCTCTGCTCCTTGCATCCAAATAAACATAGAAAAAGCTAATAAAGTGTAAGCCCCCATATCAAAATAAATGAGGACTTCGGTTAATTCTCTAAACCAATGTTCATGAATCAATACAATAGAAAGAAAGGAATACAAGGTGTACCTTAAGCCCATAAAAATACTATAGAAAATAAAAACACGGGTAGAGAAATATTTTATTGATGAGTTATAAAGATAAAGTGCCATTAACAATAAGCCACACCCCATCACAAATGCAGGTAAACTTTCTCGTAAATAAAAGCGGTTATACACTTCATTAACTTCAAACCCATAAAGCGATGTCGCTACTAGCCCAAGAATAGTGCTAAATATAAAAACTGAGCTTTTAATTATTTTAGGGATATTTTTACTAGAAACTGCGCTATAGATACCGAGCAAAAGTGCGGTTAGATGAAAATATAGGCTCAGTTGAATAAAACACGCAAGAATAACTTTTTCTAATGAGATAACACTGAGGTTTGTTACTTGGGTTTCGATGGCAAGAGATAATTGATGAACACTTAAAGATAGTAAACTTAACATCCAGTATTTTACATACTGTCGTCCTAAACCTCGATAATACATCAAGAGAAGTGCGGCAAGTAAACCAAAGACAATCGCTTCAACAGAAAATAATAAACTATGGTAAAAGTCTTTTTCACCCATTATGTTATATTCTCTATTCGTTAATAATTAACCATTAAATATTCTTTTTCGAAGCAATACAAGTCAGTCACTCTTATTATTTACTTTTATAATATTATTTTACAACTGAATAGATTTCACACAACAGTTGTTCCTATGCCCCATCTAGTTATACTAGGTCTCAACGTATAAATTAAAGGTAAAAAAATGGAATACAATACCTCTGAACTTTGTAATATTTATGCTGACTTAATTGATGTGGTTGATCCGATTTTTTGTAATTATGGTGGCCGAAACTCTTTTGGAGGTCAAGTTGTCACTATAAAGTGCTTTGAGAGTAATGGGTTAATACAAAAAATTGTAGAAAAAAATGGAAAAGGAAAAGTACTCGTTATTGATGGCGGTGGTTCAACGCGTAGAGCATTGATTGATTTATCAATAGCAGAAGAGGCAACTAAAAATGATTGGGAAGGCATTATTTGTTATGGCAGTGTGCGCGACGTTGATGCATTGGAAACTCTTGATTTAGGTATACAATGCCTCGTGTCGATTCCAGTCGGTGCTAACGATCAAGATATTGGTGAAAGTGATTTAGCAATAAATTTTGCTGGTGTCACGTTTTTGCCTGAAGATCATATCTATGCTGACAATACCGGTATTATTTTGTCGCCTGAGCCGTTATACATTGAATAGTGCCCCGCCCGTTAATCCTTAACAGCGTTGATTCACTTAAAACGCCGCTAAAATCATTACTCTGTGATAATTTATTTAGTTTTTTCACTATGCGGGTATTGCTCTAACCAACGTTTGCTCCAAATTTCAATTTCATCAAAAACAACACCACGGCTGATGTATCGGCCTTGTGCAAATTCTCCTCCCATAGCAATAAATGATTGTTCAACATTACGATTATTCATTGATGTACCAATAAGGGGTAACTTCATTGCACGGGTTAAATTTACAAGCGCATTAATTATAGCTTTATCTGATCCAGAATTTTCATTGTTATTATTTTCACTCAAAAGGTCACAATTTATTTTTACTTGATGGATGCTAACTTTTCGTAAATACCGTAATGACTCATAACTACCAGAAAAATCACCTATCGCTACATTTATATCTAAAGACTTAAGTTGATCAATAATTGCTTTTGCCCTTTGGCTGGCAGATAAAATTAAGGCTTCTTTAAACTCTACAATTAAATTCTTTGTATCAACATTATATTTATTTGCTTGCAAAACAATATAATCAATGAGCGCTGGTTCAAGTAGTTCTTTGCTTGCAAGGGTGATGGTAACTGGCTTTTCAAAACCTATTTTTTTAAATTGGGTAACCGATTTACAGGCTTGTACAATCATTTGTTTCGTTAACAGATAAATGTCACCGCTGTGTTCGGCAATATCAACAAACTGATTTAATCCCAAAGGAGCGGCATCATCACAATACCAATGCACCTCCATTTGAAAACCTAATACTTTTTTAGTCGTTAAGCATATTTGGGGCAACAAATACCAATGTAGCTTTTTATCGGCAATATCCTGCTTTAATCGCTCCATACGATGTAGCTGTTTTTCCGTGAAGAGCGCACTATTGTGATCAAAATAACTGACAATTTTTTGATCTTTTTCTGACACAAGTAAGGCGTCTTCCGCAAACGAAATTACCTCACTAACACTGTGACTATATTCTCCAATATAAGCCGCTCCAAAAGCCAACTCAAAATTAAGAGAGAAACTTTTAAAGCTCATCGCACTTGGTACGGCGGCAGAAAGTTCACGGCAAAGTTGCTCAACTTTAGTATGGTCTGGATAATTATCAGCGCTTAAATCAAGCACAACCAGGAAATGTAATCCTTGTAATCGTGCAATTTTTATTGGAGAGTCCTTAAATGAAAAGTTAGCTAATAATTTGTTTTCAAATACTTTTTTCTGTAAACAATAAGCTAACTGTAATAATAGAATATCAGAGTTATGGTGACCTAAAACCGTATTAACCGCCTGAAAATTGATCGGTTTAAATACGATGGTTACAAATCGACTTTTCGGTTTCTGCTTAATAATCGTATCTAGTTTTTCAAGTGCTTGTTGATAACTGGGTAAATTTGTCGCCGGATCTAATAAATATGATGGTGATACATTAGGGTTATTTTCATCAATGCCATTGAGTTCTCTACGAACAGCTTGGACCAAATACCAACAACCATTAATTAAGGCGGCTAAATAGGAAATAACGATTGCAGAGACTAACCATGTTGCACTGATGAAAGCATTTAACCATGCAAAAATAATAACCACGAAGCAAAGGTGTATCAGCCACTGTATCGCTAATCTCATACGACTAGGGTTTTTTATTTTTTTCGATGATAGCACTGTGGTGCCTGCACATAAAAGCACCATAACACTTGCCGCCAACCATGCTAAATAGCCATCAATATTAGACAGAAACCATAAGCTAAAAACAAAAGATATTGCTGTTGCAATCACAATAAAGTTGATCAAATAATTTACTTTTTTAGCAGGTGTGGAATATGTGCTTAGTAACCAAAAATATAAGACGGATGAAAAAATCATTGCTGATGAAAGTATGAGTTCACTTTGGTAGCTCTTGGAATAAGCCAACGCATACAACATTAACAAAACGCTCATAGAAATCAGGGTTGGGTAACGCAGGCGAATATTCTGTAAAGGCTTAACTAATGCAATAATTAATATCACCGGAAACATTAACCCCAAGACAAAGGCAATATTAAATTCAATGAATGAAAAAGAGGCTGCTTGCACATTACCGGAGAATAAAAACAAACCTAAGACAGAAGCCAAAATTTCAGTTAATGACAAGCGCGCTAAACGAAAAAATTCCATACATTACCTTTACGTAATTTCAACAGACTTATACCCGAGCCTCTCAAGATAAATATTAAAGTGGTAAGGGAGTATATATGCCTAGATTAAGCAATATAGCAGATTTTGTATAGTGAGTTTTGTCAATAGACTGATGATGAAATTAATAATTCACTGCATCACAAGCCTATTTAGGGGAATTATATGACTTTCTGACCAGAAACAAATAATCCATTAAGTGGATTAACACCGAATTGATAACAAAGTTCTGCGGGTCTCTCAATATTCCACAGCGCTATATCAGCGTCAAAACCAAGTGATAATTGCCCTTTACTTGTTGATAATCCAAGGGCTTTTGCACCATGACACGTAACACCCGCTAACGCTTCTGCAGGTGTTAATCGAAATAACGTACAAGCCATATTGAGCATAAGTTGGATATTATTAATCGGCGATGAGCCAGGGTTAGCATCAGTTGCAATCGCCATCGGCACTGCATACCTTCTTAATAAATCCATGGGTGGTAGTTGTGTTTCGCGTAAAAAATAGAAAGCACCGGGTAGCAATACTGCCGTCATATCAGCCTCTTTCATGGCTTTTACGCCGGTTTCATCTAAGAATTCGATATGATCAGAGGAAAGTGCGTTATATTTTGCAGCTAACGCAGTACCGCCTAAATTAGATAACTGCTCAGCATGTACCTTTATAGGTAACTCATGTGTATGAGCAGCAGAAAATACCCGCTCCGTTTGTTCTATACTAAAACCAATACTTTCACAAAATACATCAACGGCATCCGCTAACTGCTCCTTTGCGATAAGTGGGATCATTTCATTACACACTAATTCAATGTAATCATTGGGCTTGTCTTTATATTCTAAAGGTAAAGCATGAGCACCAAGGAAAGTACGCTTTATTGTTACAGGAATTATTTCAGCTAACTGCCCTGCTACCTTCAACATTTTAATTTCATTCATCGTATCAAGTCCATAACCTGACTTTATTTCAAGTGTCGTAACACCTTGATGATGTAATGCCGTCAATCGTGGTAATGCACTTGCTAATAATTCAGATTCACTCGCTTTGCGTGTTGCAGAAACCGTTGAAACGATCCCTCCGCCAGCATTAGCAATTTCTTGATAACTTTTCCCTTGAAGACGCATTTCAAATTCATTGGCACGATTACCGCCATAAACTAAATGGGTATGACAATCGACTAAACCAGGTGTTAACCATTTGCCGAGTCCATTTATAACATTCAATGATCCTTGCTCATACATTGGCAAATCACATTCTTTACCTAACCAAGCAATTTTACCTTCACTTATGGCTAAAGCACCATTTTCAATGGCGCCATAACTTTTCGCGCCATCGGTCATGGTCGCTAAATTTACGTTAATGAAGAGAGTTTGCCAAACGGAGGTATTAGTTGTCATAAACGATCCAAAAGTTGATTTTAACACTAAGCTTACGACCAAAGTTTAACGTAAACGGTGGCGTTCATAAGTTTAGTGTCATGTTACCTATAGCGCTACTTTAACTTATAGCAAATACACAAGCAAGCTTGTATATACAACTATTGACTTTAACAACAAGAAATGAGATTGTGTATGCAAGTTATAGATTAGAGACTCTAAAGAGTCTTGTGAACAATAAGCCTAGCGAATTAAAATGACTCAAATAAAAACAGCAAAGTTTACCGTAATAAAGCAGCATATATGCAAAAAAATTGAATCTGGTGAATGGCAACAACATGCAAAAGTGCCTTCTGAGAATGAATTAGCTGAACAGTTCTCTGTTAGCCGAATGACTGCTCGTCGTGCATTGCAAGAACTTACCGAACAAGGCTTACTTATTCGTTCACAAGGATCAGGCACTTTTGTTGCTACCTTTAAATCACAGTCTTCATTATTAGAAATTCGTAATATCGCAGATGAAATTCAAGACCGTGGTCATCAACATCATGCCAAACAGCTAAAATTATTATCCGTTGCCGTTAATGAGGAAATTGCAATTCTTCTCAACTTGAAGGTAAGTGCAGTTAACAATGGATCAGTATTTTACTCTGAAGTGCTTCATTTTGAAAATGACCAACCGATTCAACTCGAACAACGTTATGTGAATAGTAAATTAGTCCCTGATTATTTATCACAAGACTTTGCCAAAATTACGCCTCATGAGTATTTATCAAGCGAAGCCCCATTAACAGAAGCAACGCACGAAATTGAAGCTGTTTTAGCTGAAAAAGAAATATGTCAGTTACTGACAATAGAAACACAAATCCCATGTTTACAAGTTAAACGACGAACTTGGTCAAGCCAAGGTGTTGTCAGTTTAGCTATTTTAACGGCACCTGGTAATAAATACCGTTTAGGCAGCCACTTAACTTTTTAATTTCGGAGCATTAAGATGACATTTAAATACGGTATTGATCGCCTGAGTCTTGATATTGTAAATGGTATTGCTGATGGCAGTATTAAAGCTGAACTTTGCCAA
Source organism: Alteromonadaceae bacterium (assembly GCA_041890515.1). Taxonomy (GTDB): domain Bacteria; phylum Pseudomonadota; class Gammaproteobacteria; order Enterobacterales; family Alteromonadaceae; genus Colwellia_A. The sequence goes on along the minus strand of JASDWX010000059.1, from coordinate 12,438 downwards.
GAAGCTATAGATAAAATCAACATAAGCCGCCAAAGAGTCGAGAAAATGGCAGCGTCAGATAAAGCGGTATATGGTATCAATACGGGATTTGGTCCGTTATGTGATACACAAATATCACCTGAAGATACTAATTTATTACAAAAAAACCTGCTTATTACCCATGCCGTAGGTGTCGGTAAGCCCATTGAAAAAGCAATTTCAAAGCTAATGTTGATCACTAAGGTACATGCATTAAGTCAAGGTTTTTCAGGTATTCGTCTGGAAGTTGTAGAGCGTATGTTAGCGTTTATCAAGCTTGATTTGATTCCCGTTGTACCAGAACAAGGTTCTGTAGGCGCATCAGGTGATTTAGCACCGCTGTCTCACTTATTTTTACCACTTTTGGGTGAAGGTGAATTCTGGCAAAGTGAAAAGGATCAACACGACGAAATAGCACCTGCTGCACCGCTTCTGCATGCTAATGGTTTAGACGTTATGGACCTGCAAGCAAAAGAAGGCTTGGCATTAATTAACGGTACGCAATTTATATTATCGCATGGCATCACCGCCTTAACTAAAATGCGTTACTTATTAGACCTTGCTGATATGGCGGGTGCAATGAGTATCGAAGGGATGCAAGGCAGTGAATCTCCCTTTAGAGATGAGTTACATCAAACGCGTGCATTTAAGGGGAACCTTGTTGTTGCGGGGCGTATGAGAAACTTCTTTAAAGATTCTCAAAACATGGCTGACCATGAAGAATGTGAGCGTGTACAAGACCCTTATTCATTAAGATGTATTCCACAGGTGCATGGCGCATCACGTAATGCGTATTATCATTTAGAAGAGTTAGTTGAAATTGAAATGAACTCTGTCACTGACAACCCCATTGTTATCAGTAGCGAAGAAGCGATTTCAGGTGGTAACTTCCATGGCCAGCCACTAGCTATGGTTCTAGACTATGCTTCCATTGCTGCTTCAGAATTGGGCAATATTTCAGACCGCCGTTGTTACCTCTTATTAGAAGGTATTCATGGTTTGCCTAGATTATTGACCTCCGCAGGTGGTTTAAATTCAGGCATGATGATCCCACAATATACAACAGCAGCATTGGTAACAGAAAATAAATCGCTTTGTTTCCCACCATCGGCGGATAGTGTACCGACCTCTATGGGTCAGGAAGATCATGTTTCTATGGGGAGTATTTCGGGCAGACAATTAAATCAAATATTAGGCAATTTAGAGAAAATATTGGCTATCGAATTAATGTATGCAGCACAAGCTATCGAATTTAGACGCCCTAATAAATGCTCTGACATTATTGAGATAAACCACCAAGTGATCAGAGCAAAGGTTGCTAAACTCGAAGAAGATAGACTTTTAAAACCTGACATTGATGCCATGATCAGATTAGTACAATCACAAGCGTTTACCGTTAAATAAGGGCTATTCCTATGACAACTACGATGAAATTTCAAGAAGAAATCATGCAAGGGATCCCAAGCCAATTGCCTCAAGCAAAGGCTTATCCTGCAAATGCAAATCGTGCACCTAAACGTAAAGATATACTATTACCTGACGAGAAGCAGCTGGCGGTAAGCCATGCGCGGCGTTACTTGCCCAACGAATGGCATCACGAATTAGCGACTGAATTTGCTCAAGAGCTAAAAGATTTTGGCCGTATCTATATGTATAGATTCAAGCCAAGCTACGCTTTAAAAGCACGTTCGGTGTCTGACTATCCCGCTAAATGTACTCAAGCAGCAGCAATCATGTTAATGGTTGAAAATAATCTAGATCCTGCTGTTGCACAACATCCTGAGGAATTAATTACTTATGGTGGCAATGGGGCAGTCTTTCAAAACTGGGCGCAATATTTGTTGTCGATGAAGTATTTAAGTGAAATGGAAAGTGACCAAACTTTGCATCTTTATTCTGGCCACCCTATGGGCTTATTTCCGTCTTCAACAGAAGCACCACGTGTTGTTGTAACCAATGGCATGATGATCCCTAATTATTCGAAACCTGATGATTGGGAAAAGTTCAATGCTTTAGGTGTAACGCAATACGGGCAAATGACAGCGGGTTCTTTCATGTATATTGGGCCACAAGGCATTGTACATGGCACCACTATTACGGTAATGAATGCGTTTCGTAAGGTACTAGACAAAGGCGAAACATCTAAAGGAAAAGTATTCCTAACAGCTGGCTTAGGTGGTATGAGTGGTGCACAACCTAAAGCAGGCAATATTGCTAATTGTGTTACTGTTTGTGCTGAAGTGAATGCAAATGCCGCCACTAAACGTCATCAGCAAGGTTGGGTTGACGAGCTAATTGATAACATGGATGAACTTGTTGCCCGTGTGAAAGAAGCACAAGCACATGAAGAAGTGGTATCAATTGCCTATATAGGTAATATCGTTGATGTTTGGGAAAGTTTCTATGAAAAAGAAATTTTCATTCACTTGGGTTCAGATCAAACGTCATTGCATAACCCTTGGTCAGGCGGTTATTACCCGGTAGACATTAGTTATGAAGAATCTAATCGATTAATTCGAGAAGAGCCTGAAGCGTTTAAAGTAAAAGTACAAGAAACACTTAGACGCCATGCAGCCGCCGTCAATAAACATACGGCTAAAGGTACTTATTTCTTCGATTATGGTAACGCTTTCTTACTTGAAGCGTCACGCGCCGGTGGTGATGTAATGGCGGAAAATGGTATTGATTTCAAATACCCATCATACGTTCAAGATATCTTAGGTCCAATGTGTTTTGATTATGGTTTTGGACCCTTTCGTTGGGTATGTGCTTCGGGTAAACCGGAAGATTTAGATAAAACGGATGCCATCGCAGCAAGTGTTCTTAAAAAGATCATGCAAGAGTCACCTGAAGAAATTCAGCAGCAAATGCAAGACAACATTACTTGGATTGAAGAGGCGAAACAAAACAAGTTAGTTGTTGGTTCACAAGCTCGTATTCTTTATGCTGATGCTCAAGGCCGCATGGAAATTGCTAAAGCCTTTAATGACGCTATCAACAATGGGGAAATTGGTCCAGTAGTATTAGGCCGTGATCACCATGATGTAAGTGGCACAGATTCACCGTATCGCGAAACGTCCAATATTTATGATGGCAGTCGCTTTACTGCAGATATGGCTATTCATAATGTAATCGGTGATAGTTTCCGTGGCGCTACTTGGGTTTCTATTCATAATGGCGGCGGCGTAGGCTGGGGTGAAGTGGTCAACGGTGGTTTTGGTATGTTACTTGATGGTAGTGAAGATGCGGAACGTAAACTGAAATCTATGCTGCTGTTTGATGTTAACAATGGTATTGCAAGACGCAGTTGGGCTCGAAATGCTGAAGCAAATTTTGCCATAAAACGCGAAATGGCAAGAACGCCTAAGCTTAAAGTAACTTTAGCTAACTTAGTTGATGACGATATCTTAAATAACTTATCACTCTAAAGTTTGAGTACTACAGAGATCATTATAGTAGGTGATTAATATCACCTACAATAAACTGGCGCCAGCCGTTTTTTTCTAACCCTACCGTTCTTTATAAATATTGATATAAAAAATATCTAAGTTAATAAACTGTAATGTGTCATAGAGGTGGCGTTATAAGGTTTAGTTGCTTTTTGATCAAGAAATTTCACCGACATAAGCAAGCTAATATCTCACTCATTTTAAAGAAGCGATTTTTCTATATGCTTTAGCCCTCATTGCGATAATTTTTGGTAGTATGCCATACATAACAATTATCCGTATAAAGAGGCAACGACTGAAGCTCATATGATGCTAAATCAAGTATATCCAAAAAATAGACTGATGTTGCTTTATGCGGCAATATTGTCTGAAAGTATTTTACGACCCTCTAGTAACTAGATTAGAAAGCGAGACTTATTAACGATATCAGGCAACCAACACAACGAGAAACTTGACATATTATGTCTACCTTGCTAACTTTATTGCTACACAATTAGGGGATATATTTTACCTAATCATAATATAGTGACAATAGTATCTATATTTTTTTAACCTGTTAATCTATTGTTCTATTAATGATAAGGAGTTCGTAATGGAGTACATTCTTTTCTTTGAAACTTGGATCGTTTTAGCCATTTTATTTGCTTGTGCTGAAATTTTTGTTCCTGGTGGCATACTATTAAATTTAGGTATCGCCTCATTATTAGTTGCGATTGGCGTACAGCAACAACTCCTTGATACCTGGACACTTACTTTAACAACTTGGTTTATCTTGGCTTCATCCCTATTATTCATTCTTTATTTTGTCACTGAACGCTTTTTTAGTGGTGATTATACTGTCGACAACGTTTATGAAGAGTTAGACATATATGGTAAAGAAGTAAACGTTGTAGAAAAAATTGGTCCTGGCACACATGCAGGGCGTGTAGAATTTCAAGGGACAACTTGGACAGCACTTAGCGATGGCTCTGAGTTAGAAAAAGGTAGCCACGCCACAATCGTTTGTAAAGAAAATATCTCACTCGTTGTTGAACCAATAAAGTAACAACAGCAAAAAACCTAAAATGATAACTAAAAATATAGGAACTACCTATGCTAGCCACACTCACCTTTATATTTCTTGGATTACTCTTTATTGTCGTAAAGCTTGTACTTATTGTGCCGATGAAAGAAGTTTGTATTATCGAACGTTTAGGTAAATTTCGAGCAATAATGAGACCAGGATTACATTTTCTTATTCCTTTTATTGACCGCGTTGCTTACCGCCATGAAACAAGAGAGCAAGTCTTAGACATTCCGTCACAAAGCTGTATCTCGCGCGATAACATTCAAATTGAAGTTGACGGCTTAGTTTACATCCAAGTAATGGACGGTGCTAAAGCGAGTTATGGAATTGAAGACTACCGCCGTGCTTGTGTAAATTTAGCGCAAACAACGATGCGCAGTGAAATAGGTAAATTAAAACTTGGACAAACATTTTCAGAACGAGACACCTTAAACGAAACCATTGTCCGTGAAATAGACAAAGCGTCAGATCCTTGGGGCATAAAAATGTTGCGTTATGAGGTAAGAAATATCACCCCATCGGCAAATGTCATTCATACCCTTGAAAAGCAAATGGAAGCCGAGCGAAGAAAACGTGCAGAAATTACCTTAGCGGAAGCTGATAAAGAGTCGACGATCAATTTGTCTGAAGGAGAGCGTCAAGAGGCGATTAATATTTCAGAAGGTGATAAGCAGCGACAAATAAATGAAGCACACGGCTTCGCTAAAGAAATTGAAATATTAACACAAGCAACCGCTGAGGGTATGAATATGATCGCAAAAGCATCAATGACTCCAGGGGGTGATAAAGCAATAAAAATGCGCTTACTTGAGCAATTCATCAAGCAAACAGGCTCTATATTAAAAACGGCAGATGTTTCGATTATGCCCGCTGAAATGGCCAAGTTAGAAGGTTTCTTCGAAGGCATGGACAAAGTAACGCAAACTGTTCAAGGAGCGAAATCATGATCCAGCAAACTATAAGCAATATTGGCGGTGACAGTAATCTTGATATCGTCATACTAGCGATTTGGGCAGCAATATTTTTATTTTTAGCCTATAAATTCGTTCAAGCTATTTGCTTAGTTCCTACAAAATCGGCCTATGTCGTAGAACGTTTAGGGAAATACCGTTGTACCTTAGAAGCGGGTTTCCATATTTTATTACCTTTTATTGACCGTGTTGCTTTTATTCAAGACTTAAAAGAAGAAACAATCGATGTGCCACCTCAAGAGTGTTTTTCTAAAGATGAAGTCAATGTTGAAGTTGATGGCGTTATTTACATCGAAGTCATCGACTCATTGAAAGCAAGTTACGGCATAACTGATTATCGTTTTGCCGCAATGCAATTAGCACAAACTACCACGCGTTCTGTTATTGGTACCTTGGATTTAGACCGTACTTTTGAAGAGCGAGATATTATCAGCGCAAAAGTGGTAGAAGTATTAGATAAAGCAGGAGAAAGCTGGGGAATACGTGTACATCGCTATGAGATAAAAAACATTACCCCTCCTGATACCGTAAAAAATGCAATGGAGTTACAGGTAAATGCAGAACGTGAACGTCGTGCAATTTTAGCAAAAAGTTTGGGAGATAAGGCAAGTCGAATTAATCGCTCTGAAGGCTTAATGACTGAGATGATAAATATTTCAGAAGGTGAAAAACAACGTCGTATTAATTCAGCCGAAGGTAAAGCTGCACAGATAATAGCTATCGCTAAAGCAACGGGTGATTCTATTACTAAAATAGCCCTGGCCATTGAGCAACCCGGTGGACAACAAGCCCTCGACTTACAACTAACAGAACAATACTTACAACAAATGCAAGGGCTTAGCCAAGAAAATCGAAAGGTAATTTTACCGATCAACTTACTCGACTTTAATCAATGGATAGCCAATTCAGGTATTAAATAATTGATTTTGTTTTAGGAGTAAAAAAAGCAAAAGATAAAATCACGTAGCTAAACGTTCTTTAGTTACGTGCAATCAGTTCATAAATTATACAATTAATTTTATATCAAAATAAAGCCAATTAAAATAATCATGATTATTGAACCAACAACAAAAACATTATGACTAAAACTCAATTTTTTTTCTGCTAATCCTACCCGTATTTTTGATATAACGAAATACAAAAGTGTCGCAATTAAAGCGGTGAAAAAATGAGTCAGTAAGGTATTAATTTCTCCATTTTTTTTCCATAAAAAAACAAAACCGTTTTTATTTACAAAAAATAAATTTAAAAGCGAAATATGAAACCATAGAACAAAAAATAACTGAGTGGTTTTATTTTTTAACCAAGTTTTAAACATCCTAAAACCCTATTACTGATTTATATAACCAAACAATCAAGTCATCATGCTTGAATTGGTATTTGAGAGTATCACGAAGCTTTGCATCATTAATTCTCTTACCAAAACGCATGGATGTTTCAAATGAGAATTCAGGTAAAGGTAAACGTAAAGCACTGGCTGCTGCATGATAATAATGTTGTTTACTGGTTTCCGTTGCACTTACTGCATTATAGGTGCCGCGAATACTTTCCTCTTCAATTAATTCCATGAGTATACCAACGGCGTCTTCTTGATGAATGAGGTTGATAAATGCCTGAGGCTCGGCAAGTACTTTCTTCCCTTGTAAAAATCGTCCAGGATGGCGTTCTGGTCCAACTAAACCCGCTAAACGCAATATCACGGTTTTTCCTAAAAATTTTATTGCCGTTTTTTCTGCTGCAGTAATAATGGCAACTTTATTAGCATTCATATCAAGTATTGATTGTTCATCTACTAAACCTGACAAACCATTATAAACAGCAGTCGAACTTAACAGAATCACTTTCTCCACTTCACCTAATTCAGCCATCTTAATTATCTGTGCGACTTTTTCAGGATAATCATTACGACCTTGACGGATCTGGGGTGTAATAGAAATAATGAGTGTTTTATGGGTAAAAATACTTAACAACATGGATTCTGGGTCATTAATTGGCAAACTTAATAACTCAGCATCAATATTTTCGTTCAATAATTTTGTCTTTTTATCTTCACTCTGTGTCGTCACTGTGACTTGATATTTTTCAACAAGCAATCTCTTTGCTAAGGCGTAACCTAACCACCCACAACCTATAATTCCGACACTTTTTGTCATGTTATTCTCTTATTGACTAGACGAAATTTGTTGATGATACGCTGTAATTTTACCAATCACTTCACCCGATATTCCGTTCGGAACAGGTATAGAAAGATTATACTGCAATATTTTCCAGCCTTGAGAGGTTAAGCGAATGACACCTGAACCTCGACATTCGCCATAGTTATTATTGTCGAGTAATTCATCAAAAAAAGCGAGCTGTTCACCATTTATTACGCTTGAAATAAGCGTAATATTTCTTTGACGAGGCTTATAAGCCCAACCTTTTCCTCTACTAAAATAAGGAGTAACGAAGTCATAAAATTCTTTTCTGGTCCATCGTTCACTACCATCAGTTCCTAGAAACACCGCTTGTTCGTCAAGCAAACTAAAATATAGCTTTTGGTCTGCATTGGCTGCTGCTTGATGAAAAGTATCAAGCACTTTATTTATAGCGCTATTTGCCGATAAGCTAAAACTAAACAAGAACAGGCTTAACATTAACACCGTGTTTTTTATCATCTCTATCAACCCTAAAATTTAATTATTTTGGCAGTACAAAATACAAACCTTTAAAAGTGGCGGCTACTTTTTCACCACTCATCACTTGAACTTCAACGCGTAATTTTACTTTGTTCGTATCCTTTAAATCATCAACACTACCAGAGCTTAGTAATGATCCTGTTTTTGCAAAGGCTATTCCTGCAACGGGACGATGATATCGAATATTTGCATCTGCTAAAACTATATTTCCGTCAAGATTTTTCTGCTGAATCAACAGGTGGACCCAACCCCAACCCGTTAATGTTGCAAGCGTATAAATACTGCCAGCAAACATGGTATTGTGTAAGTTTTTATTAAAATCCTCATCACAAGTTGTGACTAAACTTTTTTGATCATAAAAACCTATAGCTAAATTCATCGCTTTGCTCAGAGGAATAGTGTTATGCCAAGTGTTTTGAAGTTCCATCGATATGTCATCTAAATGCGAGTGACTACGTGCTAATTTTTTTTCCATATTGAAATGCTTAATTTCGTTAAACAATAAATGTGAAAAACTGATATTTGCATAAGAAAGATTTTGATAAAAGTTGACTGCTTGTTCACGTGCTTTTAAAGATATCTTTTTAATACCTCGGCTTATCGCAAAGTGCTCGAGCGCAATAACTAATTTTTTGCCTAATCCTTTTCTCTGAAAATCATCAGATACAGCCATATAACGAATTTGTGCGCTCAACATGCCACTAAAATGAAGGCGAGCAACGGCAATAACATTACCTTTATCATCAAAGATCGCTCGATGAATGGACTGCGTTTCAAGGTTATCTCTTTCACTACCTTGCTCTTGATTTAACGGTTTACGCAATATCTTCCACCTTAAGTGGTAGTATTGATCAAACTCTTGCTGGCTTGTGGGTGCTCTACACTCAAACATTCGCTTTGCTCACCTATTAACAATTTAAAAAATTTGTTTTTATACGCTATTATGAAATTAGTCAAACATATCCAACAAGGTCAATTAAGTTACTTCACGCAAAATGATGAAGCAATTTCTGTCAGTGAAAACCAGCATTATCGTTGGTTAGCTTTTGATGATGTAGTACAAAGTATGATGTTAAAGCGCAAGCCTTGGCAGATCACTTTTCCTCATCAAATTAGTTTATTATCACCTTTATTATTTTTAAAACCTAAAATAGTCGTTGAATTTGGTTTAGGTGGCGGTAATTTAGCACGATTTTTATTACATTATTTACCTGATTTAACACTACATACCATTGAGTATTCTCAAGAAGTTATCAAGTGCTTCGAAAAGTATTTCAATCCACAATCTGCTAACGTTAACTTACATTATAATTCAGCACTCGACTGGCTACATTATAATAAAAAAATAAAAGCTGATTGGTTTATTTGTGATATTTATCAAAAAAATCAATCTATTAATGATTCATTAATGCTGACTAAAAATATATTGAAAAAAGTAGGTGAAAACGCGGTTCTCTCACTTAACTTACCCAGCCCATCAAGCGAAGATATTAACTATTTTCTTTCTGAATTGAAAATACTCGCACCCACTAAACATTTAGTTTATTTCCATATCCCACATTACTTGAATGTTATTATTCATTTGTTACCCTGCGATTTACTTAACCAATCTGAACAAGATTTACTCGTTAATACCGTTTTACCTGCAAGAACATTTAACCGCTGGCGTAAATATTGGCGTCATGGCATGCAATAGTATGAATTTTCGAGTACTAACAAGTTAATGTAAATGTTACCGGGCCCTCATTTACAAGCGCCACTTTCATATCAGCACCAAACTCGCCAGTAGGAACAGTAAAACCGTATTCGCGTAATTGCTTACAAAAGCAATGATATAAAGGAATGCTAACCTCAGGTTTAGCAGCAGTGGTGAAGCTTGGTCGCATGCCTGAATTAGTATCAGCTGCTAATGTGAATTGTGAAACAACTAATATTTCACCCTTAATTTGTTTAACATTCAGGTTCATTTTTCTTGTATCGTCTTCAAAGATACGATAACCGGCAACACGTTCAGCCAAGCGCTTTGCTTTAGCGTTTGTATCTTCGGGCTCAATAGCAAGTAAGACTAAAATACCTTGTTTGATTTCACCGATGACTTTTTGATTAACACTAACGTTTGCTTGTGAAACTCTTTGGATAAGTGCGATCATTTTATTGTCAGTTAATAAATTTCACATAGTATCGCTTGCTGCATAAAAAGCATCAATAGTTTATCGTTCATATTCGTTATGACGTCCTCATTAATCAACTTAAAAACGTATAGTCTGAGCCATTAAAATGGTCTGCTCAATCTCTGAAAAATAGCTTAGGATTGATGGGATAAATCTGAATCGAAATCCTCTAATGCAACGGTAAATATGGCACCAAAGAGTACGACTAACCAAGATAAATAAACCCATAAAAAGAGAATTGGGATCGCTGCTAATGCGCCATAAATTGCTTGATAAGATGGTAATTGAGTAACATAAAAAGCAAAACCTTCTTTCGCTACTTCAAATAAAACTGCCGCTAATATTGAACCCGACAATGCATATTTAAATGCAACAACCTTATTAGGGACAATCATATAAAGGATAAGAAAAGCACCGATCGAAGCAAAAATAGGCAGCGCACTTAATACAATATTGGTGAGACCAAAAAGCTCTTGATCTCCTATTGATATTAATGAAAAAACATATGAAGTTGCCGCAATACTGCTGCCAAATAATACAGGTCCTAGTGTAAGTACCATCCAATACATAGAAAAAGCAGTAATAATTCGTCTTTTTGCGGTTATCCGCCAAATTTTGTTTAAACTAGAATCAACCGCAGAAATCAGTAAAAGCGCAAAAAAGAATAAGAATGTAATCGCAATAGCTGACATTTTTGAGGCATTGTCAACGAAGCCAGTAATATGTTCTTTAACGACATCTCCGGTGGCAGGCATAAAGTTTTGATAAACAAAATTTTCAATAATATTTTTAACATCAGCAAAAATGGGGAAAGCCGTCATCACCGACAACATGACAACAATCAATGGCACCAAAGACATCAAGGTGACATAAGACAAGTACCCTGAAGTAATATGCACTTGTTCTTTTAATATTCGTTTTATAAAAAACATTATAAAATGCAAAAACACCTGGTTTTGGCGGTTATTTTTAATGGTTTTGATCCAGTTCATACAAATGAGGTATTATCTTAATGTGAACAATATATTATGATAATTGCTAAGCAAGTGATAGCGATAATAAGCGTAATACAATTTAACTTAGGGGTTAGTATGTCAAATCAAGGTTCTGGTGGTAATGTTTTAGCAGCGATATGTAGTTTTTTTCTTCCTGGTTTAGGACAACTCGTGCAAGGGAGAATAATGGCCGCACTGTTTTTTTTCGTCAGCATGGCAATATCTTGGGCTTTGGTCATTATTGCTATTGGCTGGTTAATGGTACCTGTTGTTTACTTATGGTGCATCATTGATGCCGCACGTTACAGAGGCAGGGAGTAATGAAAAATAGCTTGAGAAATGCCTCCTTATTTTTCTTTATACTTTCGATAGTTGGCTGTCAATCAGCCTATTATTCTGCAATGGAAAAAGTCGGTAAACACAAACGAGATATTTTAATTGACCGTGTTGAAAGTGCAACAGACTCACAAAAGGAAGCAAAAGAGAAATTCAAAAATGCTTTAGAGCAATTTTCTGCATTAGTTTATTTTGATGGTGCTGAACTACAACAACAATATGAGATGAATAATGACCATTATCATACAAGTAAAATTGCCGCCGATGATGTCACAGAACGAATTGATGCAATAGAGAATGTAGCAGAAGCATTATTTAATGAATGGAACAATGAATTAGACCAGTTTACGAATCAATCATTGAAACGACAAAGCCAATCTCGTTATAGAGAAACCCAAAACCGTTATAACGCAGTAATTAAATCAATGCGAAATGCTGAAAAAAGAATGCAACCTGTTATTAATGCACTTAAAGATAATATGCTCTATTTAAAGCATAATCTCAATGCACAGGCCATTGGAGAATTAAAAACAGAATATAAAGTAATTAAACAAGATGTAGAGCGATTAATTAGCGAAATGAATAACTCAATTAATAAATCACAAACCTTTATTGATTCTCTTAAAGCACTTAATTAAGAGTAAGTGTTTTATTTATAAACACAAGCACTAAACAAGAAGAGTGATCAGTGTATAGGTAAGAGCCTGTAACAGATTTTGTGTAACTGCCCGTTTTAAATAAAGTCCTTTAAGCG
>JASDWX010000058.1:0-21048 GCA_041890515.1 Alteromonadaceae bacterium | reverse complement strand
ATCATCGCCCCCACGGTGCGTCCACCGAAATACTCAGCTCGATCTACATGTCCTCAGACAGCGGTATCAACTAAGCCAAGCAAGGGTATCGTGATATTAGATAAAATCATCGGGAGTGCAATGATAAATAATTGTTTATGTTGATTCAGGTTATTAACGTTCAAAAAAGTATTCCATATAAAACATTACGATAAAAATTTACTATAAAAAGAAGATAAAACGCGCTATTTTTGTTACTTATTAAATAAAGGTTATCATCATGAAATTTTCTTACTTAGCATTATTGCTTTCTTGCTTGCACTTTTCTAGCTTTGCCGCTGTTATTTTACAATATCATCATGTGAGTGATACCACTCCGTCCAGTACAAGTATTTCACCAGAACAATTTGAAATTCATATGCAATATTTGGCTGATAATAACTTTAACGTGATTGCTCTTTCGGATTTAATGAACGCCATTATAAAGCAACAACCCATTGCAGACAGAACTGTTGTAATTACTTTTGATGATGCTTACCTTGACATATTAACCAACGGAAAACCGATTCTCGACAAGTTCAATTACCCTTTTACAATTTTTATCAATCCTGCCATTGTCGAACGTAGATCTAAAAACTACCTTTCTTGGCCTCAACTTAAAGCGATGGCAGACCAAGGCGTTATTATTGCTAATCACGGTATGGAGCATGATTCTATGGCCCGTATTACTGATGGACTAAGTGAACAACAATGGTTAAAGAAACATACGAGACTTTTATTGAATGCAGAAAGTATAATTAAAAACAAAACAGGACAAAGCTGGCGATATTATGCATACCCCTATGGAGAGTTCACACCAGCCGTACAAAAATGGATAGCACAGAACGATTTCATTGCCTTTTCACAACAATCTGGTGCAATAGGCTTAGCAACAGACTTAACGAGCGTTCCTCGTTTCCCAGCATCGCAACCTTACGATAAAATATCGAGCTTACGTGATAAATTGAAATCTTTACCCTTCACCATGACCTTAAGTGAAGAACATGCAAAAACCATTGTAGAATTTAATCAATCTAAGTCAGTGACTTTCGATGTAATTGTTGATGATTTTCATCCCGCTCAATTGAATTGTTATATTTCAGGTCTAGGACGTCAAAAAATAGAATGGCAAGAAGAAAGCAGCTTTACTATAAATTATAGCGCGCCATTGCCAATAGGTCGTGTTCGTTGCAATTGTACTGCACCAAGCATTAGTGAGCCAGGTCGTTATTATTGGTATTCAAAACCTTGGTTTGTGCTAAATAAAGGAAAAGAGTGGTATTCACTTTAAGCGATAAACATACCACAAAGTAAATTTGTCATGTTAAAAAATTAAGATGACAAATTTGAATTATTTAGCAAGTTTTACTATTTTAGCAAAGTCACTCACCAATTTCTCGCCATCAATCGTTGGTAATACACCCAGTGCTTGTCTTGGTTTAAAGATAGCCGCGATATTGCCCTGCGGATTCACTAAAACGAGTGAAGCACTATGATCGACTAAATAGTTGTTCTTGTTGGCATTATCATCTTCAGGTCCATTAATCGCATACATCAACCCTAAATTACGTGCAAAAGGAAATAACACGCCATGATCTGCGGTCAATGCAATAAACTCTTTGTTAAAATAGGCAATATATTGCGCTAGTTTTTCAGGCGTATCACGATTAGGATCCGCAGAAACGAGTAAAATTTGTGTGTTTGAACTAATAGCTTTTAAGTCATCATAAACAAAATTTAATTCTTGAAGTGTTGTAGGGCAAACATCAGGGCAGGAAGTATAACCCAAAAATATCCACGACCATTTATTAGCTAATTTATCTTTTGTAAATGCTTCATTATGATGATCAATTAATTCAAAAGGTTTAATCTCTCGAACTTGCTTATAATATAAAGCATGCTCAGGTTGAGGCAGTATTGTTGCTTTTTGAAAAACAAAAAAACCGATAACCCCCGCAACAATCGCAACGATAACGTACAACAACTTATTCATAGTTAATTATTTCCGTTTTTCTTAAGTTATAGGCAACAAATAATGATCAAGTAGTAGAATAATAAATAACGCCATCAAGTGAATAATTGAAAACTTAAATGTATCCATCGCTGTATTTTCATCTGCATTAAATTTAAGTTTCCATGCATAAGCAAAGAACATCAAATTTAACGTTACTGCACCGATTAAATATAACCAATTACTCATACCTACTAAGTACGGTAATAAGCCTACAACAAACAGTAATATGGTATAGAGTAAAATTTGTGTCTTGGTAAAGCTTACACCATGAGTTACTGGTAGCATTGGAATATTTACTTTTGCATATTCATCTTTACGGTGAATAGCTAACGCCCAAAAATGTGGAGGTGTCCAGGTAAAAACCAATAAAACCAATAGCAAAGCATTTGGGTGTATTTCGTTGGTCATTGCTGTCCAACCCAAAAGAGGAGGAATTGCACCAGCTAAGCCACCAATCGTTATATTTTGTGGCGTGGCACGTTTTAAATACATAGTATAAACAAAACTATAGCCAACCAAACCCGAAAATGTTAACCAGGCAGTTAAAGGGTTAACAAAACTGTATAAAATAGCGAAACCACTCACTGCTAAGAACATAGCAAAAATTGTGGCATTTCTAGGGTCTAGTCGTCCAGTTGCAAGCGGTCTGTTATACGTTCGTCCCATAATGCTGTCTATACGCTCATCAACAATGTGATTTATGGCCGCTGCTGCTGATGATAAAAAACCAATACCAATCATCGATGGCACAAGTACTTGCCATGGAATGGCACCAGGCACAGAAAGACACATACCCACCAAAGCCGTTAACACGAGAAGCGCAACAACTCGTGGCTTGGTTATTTCATAATAATCACGCCAAACAGCTGTTTTAGTGTCACTTACTTTTGCTTTTTCATTCACTTCATTTGTAGTTTCTGTTGTGATTATTTCACTCATAAATGTTCCTATATTTTGCGTCGTAAACTGTATGTTAAAGTGATTAAAGACAACATTAGACATGCCGCTACAACATTATGACCAACCGCTACTGCTAGTGGTAGTGAAAACCATACATTGCTAATTCCCAATAAAATTTGACAGCTTAAAATAAACGCTAAGCTTTTCGAGGCATTCTTGAAAAATGCGGAGTGTGATTTTCGATATACCATAAAGGCTAACCAAAATAGATAAATTCCTGTAACAATGGCACCTATTCGATGAACTACATGTATAGTTAAACGTGAAGCATGAGATAAATGACCATATTCGTAAGTCTCTTTTTCTGGCGGGATCAAGTCGAATGAATCTTCAAAGGTCAGTTCATCTTGCCAACCTGCTTGGCAGATAGGTAATTCAGTACATACTAAAGCGGCATAGTTGGATGATGTCCACCCACCTAACCCTATTTGTGCTGTTAAGATTACAATACCGATTAAACCATATCGTCCATATTTCTTAATCGCAAAGTCACCACCCGGCACTCTAAAACCAGATAAGCGTAAATAGAGTAAGAACAATAAACTTAATGTAGTAAAGCCCCCCAGTAAATGCCCCATAACGACAATGGGCATCAGTTTCATCGTAACTGTCCACATACCCAAAGCGGCTTGAAAAATTACTACGGCAAGTATTAGCATTGGAAGCCGCAATGGCGTTCCTTGATCACGTCCTTTAAATGATAAAAACGCGATGGCTAAAATCAATAAACCTAGCGCACCAGCAAAATAACGATGGATCATTTCATTCCATGCTTTTTGCGGCTCAACTTTACGTTCAGGGAACGCTTGTTCAGCTTTAATAATTTGCTCTGCTGTTTCAGGTACGTCAATCAGCCCATAACAACCCGGCCAATCGGGACAACCTAAACCTGCGTGAGTCAAGCGGGCGTATGCACCCAGACTCACAACAATTAGCGCTAATAAAATACTAATTAAAACCAATGTACGAATGTGGTTGTTAGCACTATTTTTCATATTAGCCAATCCTTGAATACTTGAGTAACTTCTTCATATCAGCAAGAATTTCTTTACCAAACATTGCTTGAGCATCATCATCAACTGGTGGTTTATGAGATAAGATAACATTACCTAAAGGGTCAACAACTAATACTTGCGGTTGTGGTAAAAGGTTAGTCAGAAGCGTTGGCGTAGCAATAATTGTCCAGCTATTATCTGTCAACTTTTCAGTTTGTTGAGGAGATAAATTATGTGGAGAAAGCGCAACACGTTTTACTCTTGGTCTTTCTCTACCTAAAGCGATATAAGAGTTATTAACACTTAATAGCGTTTGTTCACAATGCGTATCACAATGCTGTGGCAGGCTGTAAATAACTAACCATGTTTCTTGTAAAGCTGTTTGATCAAGACCTAATTTTTGCAGGGTGAGTTCATTTTCAACTAAGATGCCTTTATTGGTTACGCCATAATCAAGCCAATTCTGAGTGAGTGCTAATTTTGCTAACACGATAGGGAGAATGAAAGCTCCCAACACCATAATCATACTACGACGTGATTTTTTCTGTGACACTTCACTCATACATCTCACCTTATTATTTTTTTATTTAGTGGCTTTATTCTTCTTCACTATTTTTACTAAATTTAATTGACGCCCATATCATTAATAACATCCATGCAATCGCTAAACTAAACCATTGAAATGCGTAAGCACGATGTTTTTCGGGTGGCATAACAATCGGCTGCCAATTTTTTTCATAGCCAACACTCTCTGTTTTATCTAAGTAAACAACAAAGGGCAAGAGTTGACGTGAAATTAATGTAGAAAATTTATCTAATTCTATTTGCTGAACGCGTAATGGCCACTCATTTTTGACCAGTATTTGTTCCATTAACATGATACCTTTCTCAATTTTACGTACATGTCCTGATAGTTGATGCTTTCCTGTAATCGCCTGAACATTAGGGATTTCTTGACGGTTAATTGAGCCTACGACCCATCCTAAATTAACTAAAACCGCTTGTTCTCCACTATTAAAAACTTGATATACCCGATAGCCTAATCGACCTTTATTAGTTTGGTTATCTAATAAAAATATTATTTCATTATCAAACTCACCACTCATCGTTATGGGTAAGTCATTAGTTTCATTTGTCTCGGATAACACTTGTTCAAGGGACAAAGCTTGAGTTTGGCTTAAGTGTACAATTGATGCGATCCGCTGTTCTTTTTGCAAAGCGCGATCAATTTGCCAAAATCCAAGTTTTACTAATCCAGAAAAAACGAGTAGGGTAAATATCAACCAAGGTAGGCGAATGTTTGATATAAAATTTTTCAAACAATTAATTCCTTAACTACGCTTAAAGCGAACATGACAACATAGGAAATTTTTAGATGGTATTTGCGGTAAAAATAATAATAGTTGGCTGTTTACTCTTCATGGTATTCAGCTTGTTTCAAGCATTGATAGTACTGAATAAAAATGATCCTAATAAACCGTCAATGTCTAAATTTATTGGCCGACGAGTGATGATTTCAGCCTTTGTCATTATTCTTATGTTGGTCGCTATTTTAACGGGTGTCATAACACCAAACCCACGACCCTTTTAATCCAATCAATATAATTAAATATTGTAGGTAGAATTATTTCCACCTACAATTTTAAAGATATTTATACGATATATACAAATACAAACAGTATTACCCAAACCACATCGACAAAATGCCAATACCAACTAGCTGCTTCAAAAGCAAAAGCATTTGTCGGGGTGAAATGGCCTTTTAATACTCTTAAGAATACCACAATCAGCATGATAGTCCCTAAGGTAACGTGCATTCCATGAAAGCCTGTTAATAGGTAAAAAGTTGAACCATAGATACCACTCGATAAGTACAGTTTCATTTCTTCAGAATAGCCGTGCATATACTCTACGACTTGCAAGAATAAAAAGACAGTACCTAGTAAGATTGTGAAACCTAACCAGATTTTTAACATTTTACGATTGTCTTTCTCTAACGCTGTATGTGCAAAGTGTGCAGTAATTGAAGAGGTTAATAACAAAATGGTGTTAATTAGCGGCAAGCCATACCAACCCATTTGTGTAGTTTCAGTACCGTCTGGCGTTATTAATAATGGCCAACTTGCTACAAACTCTGGCCATAAAACGGCACCAGTCATCGCATTGTTGTCGGCTCCACCTAACCAAGGTACTGATAACGTTCGGGCATAAAATAAAGCACCAAAAAACGCAGCAAAAAACATCACTTCAGAAAAAATAAACCAACTCATTCCTTGTCGAAATGAATTATCCATTTGATGGCTATATTTGCCTGACATCGATTCATTAATAACATTACTGAACCAGCCATAAAGCATATATATAACTAAACAAATACCAGCAAGTAATATATAACCACCAACTCCATCTTCTCCACTTTTAAGTGTAGAGACATAGTTTCCTGCACCAACGGCTATTAAAAATAGCGCCACTGCACCAACAATTGGCCAATGGCTTTGTGATGGTACGTAATAACTTTCATATTCTTTTGTTGTCATTATTATTCCCCTAAACAAATACCGTTACACGTAAAGTGCTCGGATTGAATTGTTAAGATTCCACTTTTCCGGTTACGTCATACAAAGTGTAAGACAACGTTATCGTTGTTATATCTTCAGATAGCTCTGGGTCAACATAAAACTGTAACGCCATTTCTACTTCTTCATTCGCTTTTAGCGGCTGCTGCGTAAAACAAAAACATTCAATTTTTTGAAAATACGCGGCGGCTAAACCGGGTGACACTGATGGTACGGCTTGACCAATAATGTCGCGTGTGGATTCATTTTTAGCATAAAATTTTACAAGTTTCATTTCACCGGGATGAACTTTTATTTCACGGACCATCGGTTCGAATTTCCAAGGTATTCCCTGGGCTGTCCGACTGATGAACTGTACCGTAACAATTCTTTGAGTATCAACCTTCTCTACATTGTAAACTGCAGCAGTCGTTGACGTTTTTCCATTCAAACCAGTAATATCACAAAAAACATCATATAAAGGGACTAGTGCGAAACCAAAACCAAACATACCAAAAACAATTAGCATCAGTTTTTTAACAACCTTGCGATTCTGCTTATTAGCAGCAGCGCTATTTGTGTCATTAGAATTTTGCAACTCGTCACCTTTATTCATGTTTTATAACTTAATCTTCAATTTTCGGTGGTGTTGAAAATGTATGGTACGGAGCAGGACTTGGCACTGTCCACTCTAAACCTTCAGCACCATCCCAAGGCTTAGCCGATGCTTTTTCACCGCCTCGGATACATTTAATGACTACCGCTAAGAATATTAATTGCGACAAGCCAAATGCAAAACCACCGATACTCACCCACTTATTAAAGTCAGCAAACTGCAATGCATAATCAGGAATACGACGAGGCATGCCCGCTAAACCTAAAAAGTGCATTGGGAAGAAAAGTAAATTAACAGAGATAAGTGAACACCAAAAATGCCATTTTGCTAACGACTCGTTATACATATGACCCGTCCATTTTGGTAACCAATAATATGCTCCAGCATAAATCGAGAATAATGAACCGGTCACTAATACATAATGAAAGTGAGCAACAACGAAGTAGGTATCATGGTATTGAAAATCAACAGGTGTTAATGCCAACATCAAGCCAGAGAATCCACCAATCGTAAATAAAATAACGAAAGCTATTGAAAACAACATTGGCGTTTCAAAACTCATTGAACCACGCCACATGGTTGCTACCCAGTTAAAGACTTTCACACCCGTCGGTACAGCAATTAACATCGTACAATACATAAAGAACAGTTCACCAAACAATGGCATACCTGTTGTAAACATATGATGTGCCCAAACGATAAAGGACAATATTGCTATAGATGCCGTTGCATAAACCATAGAGCTATAACCGAATAATGGCTTACGAGCAAAAGCAGGAATGATTGTTGAAACGATACCAAAAGCTGGCAAAATCATAATGTAAACTTCTGGATGACCAAAGAACCAGAAAATATGCTGGAACAACACAGGATCACCGCCACCGGCTGCATCAAAAAAGCTGGTGCCAAAGTATGTGTCAGTTAACAACATGGTGACTACACCGGCAAGGACGGGCATCACGGCAATCAATAAATAGGCCGTGATGAAAAATGTCCACACAAACAACGGCATTTTCATGTATGTCATACCTGGGGCACGCATATTCATAATAGTAACAACGATATTTATCGCGCCCATTATCGATGAGATACCCATAATATGAACAGCAAATACAAAAAAGGCCGTACTACCATTTGAATAAGTGGTTGATAGTGGAGCGTAGAATGTCCAGCCAAAGTTTGGCGCACCTGACTCCATAAAAAATGAAGACAAAAGAATCGCAAAAGCAAAAGGTAAGATCCAAAAGCTCCAGTTATTCATGCGTGGTAAAGCCATATCAGGAGCACCGACCATCATTGGTATCATCCAATTCGCAAAGCCGGTAAATGCAGGCATAATGGCACCAAACACCATGATCAAACCATGCACGGTGGTTAGCTGATTAAAAAAGTCAGGCTCAACAATTTGTAATCCAGGTTGAAATAACTCTATTCGAATAACCATGGCTAAAGCACCACCGGTTAAAAGCATAATAAAAGCAAACCATAGATACAACGTACCAATATCTTTATGGTTTGTAGTGTACAACCAACGTTTTATGCCTTTCATTTTATGGTCGCCATGATGTTCGTCGTGCGACTCTTGTTCTATAACGTCTGTAGTCATTTTATATTCTCCTACTTCGCACTGGCAGCATCAACTGCCGCAGGTTGTACTAAATCACCCGTATTATTACCCCAAGCATTACGCTCATAAGTAACAACTGCGGCTATTTCGGTTTTAGTTAACTGGTTACTAAAAGCAGCCATAGCAGGATTTTTCTTACTACCGTTAACAACCATATCTATATGAACAGCAATATCACCCAAAGCAATTGGACTACCTTTAAGTGCAGGAAATGCAGGAGGTAAACCTGTACCTGCTGGCTGATGACAAGCAGCACACGCTCTTAGATAAACTTCTTCACCTATTACCATCAACTCATCTTCACTGTATATTTTTGATAAGTCTTCTGGGAGGGCTTCAGCGACTGGTTCTTCAGCTTTCTGAGGTGTTGTTGCAGTTCCAACTTCAGCATTCCCAGAACCTTCATCAGCATTTTTCACATCGGAAGCTTGTACCTTTTCTCCAGTATCGTTACCCCAAGCATTTCGCTCATATGTAACAACGGCTGCAATTTGTTTCATGCTTAATTGCTTACCATAAGCTTGCATACCTGAACCAGATTTACCATTTAAGACAATATCAATATGTCCTTCAATACTGCCTAGGGCTACTGAGCTACCTTTAAGTGCCGGAAATGCAGGTGGTAAACCAGCACCAGAAACTTGATGACATGCTGCACAATAGGCAACATAGGTGGTTTCACCCAGTGTCATTAGCTCTTCCATTGAAGCTTCAGCAGTAAGTGATGCTTTTTCAGCTTCAGCCGCTTGTGCATTCATTTGATGTTGTTCGTCAAGCCACGTTGCATAATTGGCTTCAGACAGTACTTCAACAACAATTGGCATAAAACCATGGTCTTTACCACAAAGCTCTGCACATTGGCCTCGATAAATCCCAGGCTCATCAACTTTTGTCCATGCTTCATTAATAAATCCAGGGATAGCATCTTGTTTTACAGCAAAAGCAGGTACCCACCAAGCATGAATAACATCGTCAGATGTGATCAAAAAACGCACTTTTTTGTTGACGGGGATAACAAGATGCCTATCAACCTCAAGCAAATAATTATCACCTTTTACTTTGTCACCTGCATCCACATCAAGATGTTTGCCTTCTTGTGTTTCATATTGTGGTCTAGGTGTTGATAAGACTGAGTAGAACTCAATATCTTGATCGAAATATTTATAATGCCATTTCCACTGAGAGCCTGTGACTTGAATAGTAACGTCTGAATTGTCGTTATTTTCCATCTCAATCAGTGTTTTTGTTGCAGGAACAGCCATGGCAATAAGAATAACTATGGGGATTGCTGTCCAGAGAATTTCTACTTTTGTACTTTCATGAAAATCAGCGGCTTTTACCCCTTTGGATTTTCGATGGAACACCATTGACCAAAACATAGCGCCAAAAACAACAACACCAATTGCTATACATATATACATTGATAACATATGTAGGTCGTAAACATCACGACTTACTTCAGTTACACCTTTGGTCAGATTTAATTGCATATCTGCCCAAGCTGAACTGGAAAGAATACTTCCCAACGACAGCCAACCTAGGTTACGTCTTTTCACACGACATCTCCTCACCCTATAAAAGTTTGAACTTGATACTGAGGACAAACAACATCCTTGAGTACCGATTATTATTTTCTTTGTTACTTTATTTTTATTGTTTGAACAGCGATTTTGTAATCAATTATTTAGCGTCGAAAACATCGCCTTATTCTTATATTTGTATAATTTCCAAACTAGAATTACTCAAAAGTTGATCTGGGTCAATTTAAAAATCATCCTATTTAAAAATAAAAACCAATAAAAACAATAGAGTATCAACTCTAATAAACCCAAAGGCCTACTAACAATGGGCTGCGGGCATAGTTCTAAAAACAATCAGTTGCCAACGAAATACTTCGTCGTCACTTAGATGGGCGGTGGATTTTTAAACAAAAAAAAATAAAGTCACTTTAAGTAAGCTAATAATGAGAAATGTTATTAGAAAAGAGAGAGGTTAGTATAAGAAACGTACGAATGAAGAGAAAAGCAAACTTTAAGGTGTTTGAAGCGATAAAGTTTGCATATGAGCTTAACTTAATTACATCCAATCAGCAGCCCGAATTACGCCGACAGCAAGGCCTTCAATATTGAATTCTTGTGCTGACAAATCAACTTTAATAGGTGAAAAATCATCATTTTCAGCATGTAAATAAACAATATTACCTTCTCGTTTATAACGTTTAACGGTTACATCTTCTTCTACGCGAGCCACAATCACTTGACCATTTTGTACCTCGGTTGTTTGATGAACAGCTAACAAATCCCCATCAAGTATGCCAATATTTTTCATACTTTCGCCATTCACTCTCAGCAAATAATCAGCCGCAGGATGAAACAATGTACCATCAACTTTGTAGTGTTCTTCCACATGTTCTTGCGCCAAAATAGGTTCTCCAGCAGCCACACGGCCAATAAGAGGTAACCCTTCTTGTTCAATAAATTCTTCGGCTAAACGAATACCACGAGATGTACCCGGAAGCATTTCAATATAGCCTTTTTTAGCGAGTGCTTTTAAATGCTCTTCAGCAGCATTAGCTGATTTAAAGCCAAAAAATGTCGCGATTTCAGCACGAGTTGGCGGCATCCCAGTATCTGAAATATTTTCTTTGATCAAGTCAAAAACTTGTTGTTGGCGAGGTGTTAATGGTTTTAGTTCAGTCACAATAATTTACCTGTATTTTTAAACAGCAATACTGCCATTGTATACAGGCTGTATATAAACGCAAGTCTAATTACTTATAACCTGATGATGAAATTTCCCTTCTTTAAGGTAAAAGATAACTTGCTCAATAACTTTTTCATTTCTCATCATAAATGGGTGTGTAGTTTCCATTTCAATATGATCATTCATACCAACAAGTTTCGTACTCGCCACAGAAACTTTTCCATCATCTTTGTCTGGGATCAACGTTGATAATATCAAGTTCACACTGCGAGTACCCGCTATGACGCCTAAATCAAAATTCGCCTCCCCGAGCTTACTTGGAATACTTAGCTCTCCTGTTCCCAGTTGCATGCCCGCATCACCATTGATAAAGCTAAATCCAGGGGCATTACAAAGTTTATCAACGACTTCACTACCATTATTGGGTGGTCCTAACATAACAACTTTGTTTAGATTTTCTATTTTATGTTTACTTAGATACTGCCTAACTAAAATACCTCCCATGGAATGAGTAACAAAGTTCACAGGACGACCTTTGCATTTTAATAAAGCTTTTGAGATAAATTTTTCCGCTAACTCTTCAATAGAATGATCTCTTGAAGGATAATTAATATTAATAACAAAATACCCTTGGGCATGGAGGCGCTTTTCAATGACGTTCATTGAACTTGAAGATCGTGCTAAACCATGTAATAGAATCACACATTCGGCGTCAGGTAAATAATTGGACAAATCATCAGAATATATTTTACTCTTATGACTACTTTCTTCTGAAAAAGCACTGACTTCTTGTTCTATCATATTTTTCAAACGAATTTCTGCTTCCGCAATCTTCTTACTAAATTGTTCTTTTAGAAGTGCTACTTCCGCTTTGAGTGCTGCTATTTTATCATTCATAACTTAACTCCATCACTACACCTTAACTTTCATTATTTCGCGTTAGCCATTTTGACAAGAAACTATAAAATCCCTTTTGGGACGACTCTTCTTAGTTTAACACTTAATCGTTTTAGGTAACTTACTTCACCATCAGGGTTCCAATGTAGTGTGGTTTGCCATGCATTTTCAGGTTTCATTTCTTCTAACATCCCCTTTTTCACACTGAGTGCAATTTTTTTCGATGGAATTATAGTGATACTTTCAGTATTTAAATTAGCACTTCTTGGGTCTACATTGAATGTACCAATGACGGTTATTTCATCATCAATAACCATTGATTTTGCATGCAGGCCAAATATTGGCACGTCCTTTAATTGTTTGTGCATCACATCAGACATAATTTTTTTTCTAATTTTCGCATCGGGTTTAAATTCGTAAATTAAGACACCCGTTTCTAAAAGCGCTTTTCTATCTCTTTGATAACCACTAAACGCTTCGAGGTTGTCATTAGATGCCAAACTATTAGTGAGAATTTTAACCTCTACGCCTTGGCTTACTAATGTTTTGAATAAATTCCTGCTGAGTGACGTTGTCACTAAATAAGGCGTTTGAATAATCACCGATTTTTTAGCGTTAGTCACTAATGAAACTAAACGAGCTGTTGATATTCCCCCTCCACCTAAAAATTTATTTTGATCATTTTTTCCGGGCAAATCTGAAATATACTCGACACCCTCAAGCCAATGAAATAGACCCGTTTCGTTTATCTCGAGAAAAGCCTTAGGTATATCATTAATTTGTTCTCTAACTTGAGGCACAAAATTTATAGGGTTACAGGCATATTGATGAAGCGCATCATAATTAGTGTCATTCTGATGTTTGCTCGGTAGAAGTTGTTCCACAGAAATACTTAAATCACTATGCCAAAATTGATTGAAAGAACGTTCAATCTCATGGGTAATTCCACCGACGAGAAGCACATCTCGGTCACGAAAGTTAAACTCGTGATCGTAACCAAAATATTCATCTGCTACATTTCTCCCGCCAGTTATTGAAACTTTTCCATCAACCGTAAACGTTTTATTATGCATTCGCTGATTTAACCCGTGAAAATCAGTGGTTAGATTAAAAAGTTTTTCTGCAATATTTTTTCCTACATTGGCTTTAGGATTATATATTTTGATTGAAAAATTTTTATGTGCGGCTAACTTTAGTAATTCATTTCCACTTGCATCTACCATAATATCATCGACTAACACACGAACGTTAACACCTCGTTCAGCCGCTTTTACTAGATAATCGGTTGCAATGAGACCTACATTATCTGCAGAAAAAATAAAATATTGAACATCAATGGTTTCTTGAGCATGTTCGCTTAACCAAGCTCTTGAAAGCATAGCTTCGGTCCCTTGTTCTAAAACATAAACACCTGTTTTATTTTTCATTTGATCTTTAAAAGGAGATAAATATTTTGACAGTGTTATCGAAGAGTTAGAGTGAACAGAAGAACAAAAATCTCCAGCTACTTCTGGTAACCTCATTGTTTTTGTAGAACAGGCGGTAATAAAGATCACCAATAGACATAATGTAATTCGCTTCATGCTTGATACAGTCTCCATACTATTTTTATTTATATACATTTAACGGCCACTCGTAAAAAATTTAAGTCTTTCACCAATAGTTATTAATCTCTACGCAACGCTTTGAACTGAGGTAATTCCCATGGACGCATCGCTAACAGCAGACCAATATGTTGTCGTTTATCTAAGGGTAATAAAGAATCTTCTTGGTTTAAAAGGGCAAATTCTTTTTTCAGTTGCGTTAATTTTCTTTCAATTATATCAATAGAGGTCTGACTATAGGTGCCACGAATATAAAATCTAAAACTGTTTTTACCAACAAAGTTTGAAGCCATGAATGTTGTTAAACCATTCCTTTCCATAAACTTCTCTAGTGGGCCATTGGGCAGCCATTCGAAGTTTTGGGATATTAGCATTTTATATTGGTTATCAGGTAACAAATGAATGATCTTTAACCTATCCAATTTTGCCATTAACTGAATACATTCAAACTGATCAATCTGGTAATGATGGATTATTTCATCAAACCTCCAACCATCTCGACAACATGCCGCGACAAGAAATAACTTAGGAGCATCAATTAATTCTTGTTCTTGTTCTGCGGTCAAATGTATAAGTTTTTTCTTCTGCTTTTCAACTAATAAAAATAAGTCAGACAAACTTAAACCTGCCGCTTCACAAATTTCTTCTAGCCTTCCCAAAGAAAATTGCTGGAGAGAGAACATCCTTTTTACATTCGCTTCACTCATCGTTAAGCGTTCAGCTAGGATCTTATAGGTAATGTTTTTTTGCTTTAACGTGTTTTTTAATGTGTTACACACTTCACTTAACTGGCTCAAGTATTAATTTCCTAGACTAAAAGTTCACTTAATTAATACATTACTCGAATTGGTTTATTTATTCAATTCCATCGTCATAATCAATCTTGTTTTTACCAACCGATTATTTACAGAACCACTATTTACCAAACTCAAAAGGAAGCCTAATGAAAACATTAAATAAGGTTTTATTAATACTATTAACTACAACAAGTTTACCGTCTTTTGCCGACAGTGGAGCGTCAAAAAATGCCAGTGCAGCAAGTAAACATTCTGCTTTAGCCGCTTCACACGGAACAGTGGCAAGCGCCAAACTAGGGAGTGCGATTGTCGCTACCCCTTTAATTATAGTGGGTGCTATTGGTAGCATTTCACTAAAAACAGGCAAGGCATTGATGGAGAATGCGCTTTCAACTACACCACTTAAAATCACAGAGAAAACAATAACTGCCGCCCCCTCTCCTGCACAAATGATGAAGGCTAACCAACAGGAGGAGTTATAATGAAAAAAATATTAAGCGCGATAATAATTGCAACACTATCATTTTCATCGTTAACCTTTGCTGGTAGTGCTCAAAATACAGCAATACAATTTTCTGTTGAAGATATTGATACATTTGCTAAAAGTGTTGAACTGTACGCAGCGCAAGAAGGCGCTAGAGCATTTATTATAGGGCGAGTCGGCCGACCAGCTAAGGATTTACCTGAAGGAATAACTTTCACTCACACCGCCATTGCTGTGTATTCAATAATCACACTTGATAGCGGTGAGGTAGTTAAAGGTTATGCGATTCATAATCTTTATCAAAAAGAGGGAGCATTAGATAAAAGTGAACTGGTGATTGATTACCCGGTAGATTTCTTCTGGGGTGTAAATACGCTTAAGGCTGGTATTATAATTCCTACGCCTGAATTACAACAACGTATTATAAATGTGATCGCTAGCGGTAAAGACAAACAGATACATAATGAAAATTATTCTGTTATTGCAAACCCATTTAATAATACGTTTCAAAATTGTACTGAGCATACCCTTAATATTTTAAATGCCGGTGTTTACCAAACAACTGATATGACACAGCTTAAAAGTAATGCAAAGCAACATTTCAAGCCGCAAAAAATAAAAGCGAACCCTTTTAAGTTATTACTGGGAAATTGGTTTATTGATGATGTTTCCACAAAAGATCATTCAGGAAAAGTGTATACAACAACATTTACCACTATCGGTAAATACTTACAAAAAAATAATTTACTGAGTAAAGCGATTGTGTTTAAAAATGAAGGCGTGATTGAACCGTTACTTTAATCGCTTAAACTTATTTAGTTACGTTAACAAAAAATAGCCATGCTTATTTTAAGCTATGGCTATTTCTTTATTAGTAACGCTCTTCTAATTGAGCATTGTGAATATCACCTAATGTTAATCAACAGACACCCTAATCAATACTGTTTTTTTTTCCTGATGCTAATTCTCTGCTAATTTTTTGAATATGGGTCTCTGAACTTTTTACTGATTTCTCAGTGGTAAGATTTAATGCCTGCAAAGTATGAATCATTTCAAGATCTACATTCTTATTACTTTGCAGCGCGGTAACCAGTGGTGTTAAAAAAGATTCCATATTTTGACTAAACAGCGACAGTGTTTGTTCCAACTGAGAATTATCTGGCTTTTCAACATTCACTTGTAGTTTTAAGCTGGCAAGTGTTTCATTTAAGGTGTCTAAACCAGTCGATTGAGGCTGTAACAATGCTTCCCCTATTTGATTGAGTCCTTTTTGTAATAATGATATTTGACTAGCAACCGCTGCAATGGGGTTATCATTGTCTCCGAGGCTTTGATGACGAACAAAATCGGCTTTAATTTGTTTCCAACGAATGGATTGTTCATCCGTTTGATTATCACGCAACTCACCAAGTTTAAGTAAGTTTTCT
This sequence comes from Alteromonadaceae bacterium, assembly GCA_041890515.1. GTDB lineage: Bacteria > Pseudomonadota > Gammaproteobacteria > Enterobacterales > Alteromonadaceae > Colwellia_A. The sequence goes on along the minus strand of JASDWX010000058.1, from coordinate 4,351 downwards.
TCCGCGCCTATGGTAAGCGTTTGAGCTTCGCCGCGATAATGATCGGCAATGAGTTGTTCGACTTCCTCTTCAGTCATTACAGGGACTACTTTTTCTGCCATTTTATTCATATTACGATAGCTACCTTGCAACTTGAATGGAGGCTCAGTTCTGTATTTATCGTCTTGCGCGGCAGATGCTATATATTGTTCATTGGCTTTTAATACGGTTTCTTGGATTTTACGAATACGTTGGATAACCCCGACAATTTCATTCACTTCGGCTTGAGAATAACTGTGCTTCAATTCCGTGGTCGCGACTTGTTCACCATCAGCAATTTTGACTAAATTATAAAGATCATCCATGTCTCGTGTCGCAAGTGGTGCAATATAACTATTACTGGTTAAACTGTTTTCAATAAAACTTAAAGAGAATTCATGTTCTCGACCACTTAAGGTATCACCTAAGTTATAGATGTCGGCTCGGTTAGCTAACATGTCAGGAATACTAAACGCTTCTCCTGATTCGGTATAAGGATTACCCGCCATAACGACCGCAAACTTTTTGCCGCGCATATCGTAGGTTTTACTCATCCCATTCCAAACACCATCAACTTTTCTTGAACCATCACACAACGAAATAAATTTTTGTAAAAATTCAGGATTTGTATGCTGAATATCATCTAGATATAGCATGACATTGTTGCCCATTTCAAAAGCTAAGTTAATTTTTTCAACTTCATTTTTAGCGGTTGAATTACTTGCCTGAGCGGGATCAAGTGATAATTGATCGTGGCCTATAGACGGACAATTTATTTTAAAAAAAGTCATACCTAGTTTGCTGGCAACATATTCAATAAGCGTTGTTTTACCATAACCCGGTGGCGATATGAGTAATAATAACCCCATAAGATCTGAACGTTTCTTATTACCCGCCGCGCCAATTTGTTTAGCTAAATTTGTACCAATAATTGGAAAATATACATCGTTAATTAATTTATTTCTTACAAAAGAAGACAATGCGTTTGGCTTAAATTCTTCCAATCGTAATCGTTTACGTTGCTCTTCTAATACGTTTTGCTTTTTGGCGTGAAAGCCTTTGAATGCAGGTTCATGTTCATTCTTAAATTGACGAAGTCGCGTAATAAATTCTTGATAGTTTATGTTAATTTTTCTATCAGTGATTTGTCCATGTTGCCCGAGTAAACCATCAACAACACATTCGGTATCAGCAAGAGAGGTATAGAATTCACATTGTTCTTCCATCAACATAAAAGTCGATGCTTCAGCAAGCACGTCTTGATGAATATTCATTTCTTGATGCGTAGAAAAAGACTGCAACCACGCCAAGTAAAGTTGATATTTTTGCTCTAACGTAGAACAGCCCGATAACGCACCACCGATTTTTTTTTCCAGACTTTTATGTTTTAACTGACTTTTTAGTTGGCTAGTTAATTCAGCACTACTTTCTTTAATGACAAATTTCTGTTCTGCTAACGCTAATTCTTGAAGGAGATAGGTTGCTGATAATGACGTGTCACATTGAAGCCAAGGCTGACTTTCTAAGAAGGTATCTAATAACGTGGCGAGTTCTTTGATCAGTTGCTGACGTAATTGATTATCACCAAAGGTTTCTTCCATGATATGTAGGTTATTGCTTCGATGTAATAAATCGTCTCGTCCATTACTTTCTAACCCTTCACAGAAAAATAGTACAGCGAGTCTTCGCTCTGCTACTGGGTATGCGAGCAAACCGATAGATTCTCTCAAGGCAAGCAATTGCGTTAAAATTAACGCCGCATCAGCGTCGTGCACGCCCTTATCATAACCTTCTTGATAACGCGGCTCTGCAGCTTTTCTTACTACATCGCCAATTTCATTATTATTTACTGCTTCTTTTAAGCTATCGAGTTCAGCCTTACCTGAGTATTCAGCTTCAAATAAAAGGGTTGCCGCTAAATATTCGCCGCGGTAAACCTTTGCAGATTCAGAAATAAGCGCTTGCTGCCAAAGGTATTCAGTACCTGCAAACATATCTGCGGGGAGCGTTTCAAAATATTCACTACCACTGATATGTAAGACCATAGAGCCATCACGTGGTAATAAAGTTAACTCTAATTTTTGGCGATTCACTGAAAATTGGTGCTCGCCAATTTTCACCAAACTACCGTCGGCAGAATAAATATCCGTTTTATCTCTGAGTGCTCTTATGCCTTGCTCTTTCGCATTTTTTAATTGAGCATCAATGTCATCAGCTCTTACATTGTCATCCAGCTCTCGAAGCTGTTTAATGAGCTGTCTAAGCTTAGACACCATAGGGTCGCCAGCAAAATAACTGTTTAACTTATCTTGCTCATTGAATGATTGGCTGCGCCTGATAACGCCTGAAATAATACGTTCTGCTGCGGTCATCAAATTGAGACAGCGACGTTGTTGTGCATCCATAAGCTGCTGCTTATGTTGCTCAAAGTTTTCGTATATTTCATCTCGTTTAGTGATAATTTCATTATAAAAGTCATCATAATCACTAAACTGACTTTCCAAGTCTTCTAATTGAATGAGTATTTGGGAAAGTTGTTCATCACAAGCTTGCGGTGTATCACTTGCATTTAAAGCACTGGTAACACTTTGGCTTAAGAGTTTAAATCGAGCGCTGAATTCTGCGCTAGCTTCTTCACTGCCAACACTTTTAGCCGCTAGGTCCGCCGTTGCTTTAACGCGATTTATTTGGCTAAAAACAGCCGAAATGTCTTCTAATATACGTGTTCTTTGTCGGCTGTCTTCAATTTCTATTGAAAGCATGGTGCGATTAAGTAGCGCTAATCCCTGAACCAATTCTTCTATAGCTGCACTCACTGGTTTTAATGACGTAACCGATTCACTTTTTTCTATCGCGCTTTCTAATGCTACAATGGTTTTTTGGTAAGGTGTTAAAGCATCGTCTTGCTGAAGAAAGTCAGCGGTTGCTTGGCTAAGATCTTTCGTTAGTGTATCTAAATTACCTTCCATCGAGGTAATTTCTTCAATGTCGATATAGCGTAATTCTTTATGAGAAATTAACTCGCCCTTAAATTGGGCTAATTCCGACAAACTGTCGACAAATTGCTTAGCATGATCAAAGCTTGAAACTTGAACCCTTGACGTGAACTCAGTAAGTTTTTCTTTGGCTTTAAGCAATACAACATCAGAATTTTCTTTAATACTGGTCACTTTTTCGAATTCATCAATAACCAATTCAGACGTTGTTGCAATTTGTTTTATCAAATCATGAAGCAAAGCTAAACTTTCATCATTAAGCCAATGGTACTTATCAAAAATCTGCTTAGATTCTTTCACTAAATCATTAAAATGTTGTGCACTTGGAGTTTGCACAGAGATCAGTTTTGCGACGCTGTATAAATCAGAAATACCACGAACAAGTTCAGGATTTCCTATTTTTCCAAAGAAGCTATTATCGGTTGGTTGATTACTGGCAAACTCTTCACTGCAAAAAGGTGTTTGCCAAATTTGCATGGCATGAACACGCGAAGGCTCAGATTCAGCATTAAAAACCACAGCTCTGCCGTTGTTATATAAACTTTGGCCATGACCATAAATAGGGTTTTGTAATGTTCTGGTGATCAAGTTATAGCCAAACAAAGCATATTGCCCTTCGTTTGGTTCATAGAAAATATAAAGGAAGTCTTCACCGTTGGGCGACTTTACAACACGATGTAGCTGTAAATCTTCTGCGTTATCTTCAAAACTTTTGTTTTCACCATTTTGCAGGTAATAACCGCCTGGGAAAATAATGCCGTGATCTTCTGGCAATTGAATACAAGCATGCGCAATGGCATCTTGCCTGATAACTTCTTGGGTTTTCCCATTAAATATTAAGTGACGCGTTTCGGTTTCACGATACGGTTTTATTTTCAATAGTATAAGTTCGCCAACTCTTGCGTAATGAATTTCAGCATCATCTATCGACTGATGTTCATCATCAACAGGCTCTGAATATATGCCTTGGCCTTCTTCGGTATTATTCTCAACTTTTAAGGTAATTGAACCGCCGGTTGCTTCAACAAACAGCATGTCATATAAATTAAAATGTGGATATTTACCTTGCTCTTGTTGCTCTCGTGAGACTTTATGCCATTCAAAGTCAAAATTTTCTGGCTGTTTAATGTCTCTTTCACCACGATTATCAATGTAGGTAACGTTTTGATCAGCATCGATTCCCCAACGAAACACTCGAATATCATCAAGGCGCTCACCAATCCGAAATACAGCAAAAACTTTGCTACCTTGTCGATAGACGTGGGCTAAAAAGGTTTTTTTGTAATGGCTATGTTCCCTTAAATTGTTGCTATACTGTATATAACATCAGTTGATGA
>JASDWX010000057.1:62358-71986 GCA_041890515.1 Alteromonadaceae bacterium | reverse complement strand
TAATAAAAACAACCTGTTCAAAGCTCAACAACACTTAGCGGGAACATAGCCATTCGAAATCATATTTTGAGTGAGCTTCGACATAATCAAGCACCTCAACGGAGAAGCCTTTTGTATCGCCATTTTCAGTAAAGTAAAATGGAAAATAACCAACAACTTCCATTACTACTGTCAAAGTGATTCTTTTCTCTGTTGAAATGACATCGTCTGAGTGTCTATTCGTTTGCGCTAAAACAGCTAATGGCAAAAAACAGAGTAAAAATATTGTTTTTATAAATTTCATCATATTAATAAGAGTATAACGGTTTCTTTTTTTATCTAGAGCCTTATGTACTTGCCGTTTTATGTCATGTAGCTGGCGGAAACCGTTTCTATTATTGATTATATTAACGCAATATTGTTTTAGATTATGACAATTTAAGACCTGTATAATCTTGAGCGGCGAACAACATTCCCTTTGGTGCTTCAGCGCTTTCATTACCTAACATTGCTGGGATTAATGCGCCAGGAAGTACAGAAGTAACATCATTAAATGCGCTATCACCTCCAAGATCTGTACGGCACCAACCAGGATCAAGTATATTAGCCAGCACCCCGGTATCTGAAAGTTCAATCGCTAAATCTCGCGTGTACTTATCTACAGCGGCTTTACTCACACTATATGCATCTAAAATCGGCGTGTCTTTAATGCCTGAAGACACATTAATAATACGACCAAAACCACGTGCCTTCATTTTTGGTGCAAAATAGCTGCATATTTGTATCATGCTAAATAAATTAACCTGAAAGCTCTTTTCATAATCACATTGTGGGGTTTCAAACAAAGGGGTTGCAGATGTCATTATTGCTGCATTGTTATATAAAATATCTATTCCGCCTGATATAAGTTCTGCACTCGTAACAAACTGAGTAATCGCTTCACTTGATTCTAAACTCCCGGCTACATTCACTATATTTACGTTATATTGTTCTAACAAATTTACCGTGTTTTTTTGATTTTCAATACTTGAAGAATGAAGGACTAAATTGACGCCATATTGAGCTAAACCAATCGCTATTTGTTGTCCCACACCTCTGCTGGCACCGGTCACGAGTGCCCATTTTTTTTTCAGACTTGAGTTCATATTTATCACCTTGTTATTTCATTACAGTTTATTTAGTTATTATGAATGAAATAACAAGTAAGAAAAATATACTAATTTCAAATTCATTGTGTGATATAAAATACAATAAGCGATTAATTCACTCTATAAATAACCTTATGAAACAACATAAAAAATTAGAACGTCTGCTCTTATTCAGTGAAGTAGGCCAATCACTTAGTTTTACATTAGCAGCCGAAAAGTTAGGTATTTCTAGAGGTCATTTATCAGCACAAATAAAAAAATTGGAAGCTGAAATGGGCGTGCCATTGTTCATTCGATCTACTCGTAGTGTCAGGCTAACGAGTGTTGGTCAGCGAATGATGTCAGGTATGGATAAAATACGATTAGCGGTAATTGAATTAGAACGATGCGCAGAGAAAGAAGGGAAAGCCATAGTGGGGGTGATTAAAATTACCGCACCTGCACTTTTTACTAACCGGTATTTACTTGATATTACCGCTAAATTTAATCAACTACATCCTGCTGTAAGTTTCTCAATAGATTGCAGTTATACTAACCATGATCTCAATAGAAATGATATTGATTTAGCCTTTCGTTCTACGGTAACGCCTCCACTCAATATGATTGCAAAAACATTAATTCATTATAAGCATGTTATATGTGCTTCTTCTGAATATTTTGTCAGACATGGAAAACCTAAAACAACTAATGAACTAACAAGCCATCAATGTATACGAGGGCAAGACGATAATAAATGGTCAATAAACAATGATGTAATCTCTGTTAGTGGTTGGTTGAAAATAAATAATACATTGATGTTAAAGCAATTAGCTTTATCAGGAGAGGGGATAATAAGGGTGCCAAGTTACTTTGTTGACCAAGAAATTGAAACTGGCACCCTCAAGCCGATATTTGAAAACCCGTCTGTGTCAGAAAATCAAATCCAGATGATTTATCCTCAATTATTGGAACAGTCAAACAGACTAAAAACTTTTATTAAATTTACGATCGAATATTTCAGTCATGTAAAGTTTTAATACTCGGAAGGTTTACATGACTATGTCAACTCTATATAAAAAATGATTAGCTTCCTTTATACGGGGATCTTTTCTGTCTCTAACAATAATCGTTTTATGATCTAGGTTTGAATTCTCTTATCGAAGGTTACAAACTATATAGCGCACTAAAAAGTCTTTAACAAAATATCAGTTTAATTTTGAACGTGCGAATTTTTAAAGTGATACGTGAAAGGCAGAAAGTGCCACAAAGACGACCTAGTGTAGATACAAAAAAGTAACCGACACAGGACTGCTTAGTAGCTAGAACTTGTCTTAGACAGCTGAACAGCATTAGCCGTCATACGCTGTTCAAAGTTATGTAAAAATTTCATGTTATAAACATAAGTTAAGGTGAACGGGAGCAACAGGGAACTCCAAGCGCTTTAAATCAAAAAAATCCTGCCTATTTAATAGATCAGCGATGTCGTTTTCTTACTTATACTCACTCATTTTGTGGCATATCGTCGAGACTTGGTGCAAAAAATTGTGCACTTATCAAATAAGATAACCGCCAGATTAAAGAATTACTACCCACAAGTACTTTAATTGTTGTTCCTAATCTAACTACGACCCATAAAATAAAGCTATAACGAGTATACTCGCGAAATATTCTACAGAATCGATTTTTTTAATATATCCATTCATTCAATTTAATTGCACATTGCACATTGCACATTGGACTTTATGTATGATCTTATCCTCACTGAAATTCGTATAGCTGTAACAAAGCTTCTTGATGACTACCTCATCAATTGTTGGATGGTTTTTCAGGGCTTCAATATTTAGCTATTGTCTTAATGAAACACGCTTGTGGCGTTTAGTAACTCTAAGTTTTTTGATGCTCTTAAGTTTATACCGTTATTTGACATTTATAGAAATTAGTTAAGGTTATCAGTTTAAAGATAGATGAAAGAAGTAAAAAATGGAATTGAAAATTTAAAGGAATAAAAATGAAAATATTAGCATTAGCTGCATTAGCCTTGGCGATAGCAATTACTGGTTGTAAATCTACAGCGCCGCAAGTAAAAACAACAATGGTCACTCTCCCGTCAATAGGTGAAGTAGTAACATCATATTTAGGTGAGAACTTAATTACCCAAGGTGTTGGTTATTACACTGATGTGATTACTGTGGGTAATATGATCAAATACACGGCAAGCTATAAAGAAGCTATACTCTAATATTTTAGGTACAATTATATTTGAAGCTGATAATTATTCTGTAGGGATAAATAACCGTTACGGTACAGAGATTAGTAGAACCAAATTTTTAGCATATAACAAAGCAGATAATGAGGTTTGCATAACCCACAATCCCTGGGTAGCTTATCCTTTATGGATGGCTAACTGTTTTGATACTGATGAGGTAAGTCAGGAGATACGCTTAAGTTTACTTATAGTGAATTTACTGTTGGTGTTATGGCTGGTGATGCTGCTGCGTCAAAATTTACAATAGACCTTAGTAAAGGTAATTCTATTGTGTATAAAGGCTCAAGGTTTGAGGTTGTCGAAGCTACCAATAGCCTTATTACATATGAAATATTTAAGCCTTTCAGCTAGTTGATAATCAATGAAATAAAAGCTTTTAGTTCAAAAAAGCTCATTGTTTGTGAAGATCCACAAGTGTGAATAGACATTACTATTAGGATTATTGGACATCGAATGAGATTGAAACCGTTTCTCAATTTCATGATATCGTTTTTTTATAACTTAAATAAGGGATTATCTTCTTAGTTTTTTATGGGAAGACATTAAGGAATTTGTTAAATGACATATGATTTTAAAAAAAAATTTGAAAACGAACAAGAACAAAAACATAGGCTGCTATTAGATATTATTAATGCTATTCCTGAGCCTGTTTGTGCAAAAGATTGTGATGGAAATTTTATTTTTGCTAATAAAACCCTTGCTGACTTTTATAATACAACATCACAAAAAATGATTGGCAAAGATGACTCTTATTTTACTGGTAATAAAGAGCAGACGAATCAATTTTCAGAAAGTATAAAAACCGTTATTAACAATAAAAAAACCCAAGTTTTTTATGAAGATGGTACCAACATTAAAACAGGAAAAACGCATAAATTTCATTCTTTAAAAACGCCTTTTATTAACCGTAAAGGAGAAGAAAATGTTGCGATTATTGCAACCAATATCACTGAAATTATTGCCTTAAAAAATCAAGCCGAAAAAAATGAAAAAAGACTAGCAGCTGTTTTAGATATTTCAAGTGAAGGCATGTGGGAATGGAATACTCAAACCAATGATGTGTTCCACAATAAAAGGTGGGAAATTATCACTGGTGTCATTGATGTTGAAAATTCGTTTGAAGAATTCCAACGCTGTATTTTTGAAGATGATAAAGCTAAAGTAAATAAAGCACTGGAAAGGTTACTCGAAGAAAACATACCCTATAGTATTGAATATAGAATGGTACGCCCAAACGATGATAAACAAATCTGGATTTTGGACAGAGGTGTAGTGCTTGAACATACTGAGCAAGGCAAGCCCTTGTTGGTAGTCGGTATAATTCAAGACATTACCGAGCGGAAAAATGCCAAAGAGAAACTCACACTAGCGGCTAGTGTATTTACGCACGCCCGTGAAAGCATCGCTATCAGCGATGCTGCGGGTAAAATACTTGATATGAATGATACCTTTGCTCATATAACAGGCTATAGCCGTGAAGAATGTATTGGTAAATTCACCCAGCATTTTCATTTTGGACGCCAATCACCTGAGCTCGACGCTGATATGTGGCAAGCGCTAGTAATAGAAGGTTTCTGGTCTGGCGAAATATGGAACCGTCGTAAAAATGGTGAAGTGTATGTGGAAATGAAAACTATCACTGCTGTACGTGATGAAAACGGTATCACTACCCATTATGTATCTTTGGGTAACGACATTTCCTCAACAAAAAAACATCAAGCGCAGCTAGAGCACATGGCTCACTACGATATACTTACTGATTTACCGAATCGTGCATTACTGGCAGACCGATTATCCCAAGCCATCTTGCAGTGCAGTCGTGATAAAAAGTCTATCGCTGTTGTATTCCTCGATTTAGATGGGTTTAAAGTAGTCAACGATGTTTATGGGCATAATAAGGGGGATGAACTACTTATTGCACTCTCAAGACGTATGAAGGAGGTGTTGCGCGAAGGTGATAGCTTAGCCCGCATTGGTGGTGATGAATTTGTGGTAGTATTAACTGGTTTAGCTAAAGCTGAAGATTGTTGGCCGATATTAGAGCGATTATTGCTTGCAGCGTCAGAACCTGTAACAGTCAGTGATGTGGTCTTAAATGTATCAGCCAGCATTGGTGTAACCCTTTATCCCCAAGATAATGTGGATGCCGACCTACTCCTTAGGCATGCCGACCAGGCCATGTATGTGGCTAAAGAATCAGGAAAAAATCGTTATCATCTTTTTGATACGGCCCAAGATGACGCAGTTAAAGTTCAACAGGAAAGCTTAGAAACTATTCGTAGCGCATTAGATAATCATCAATTTTTATTCTATTACCAGCCTAAGGTTAATATGCGTACAGGGTTGGTAATAGGTGTTGAGGCATTAATTCGTTGGCAACATCCAGAACGTGGACTGTTAAATCCAATCGATTTTTTACCTGTCATTGAAAATAACCCCATGATGATTGAGCTAGGTGAGTGGGTTATTGGCACTGCACTGTCACAAATCAGCCAATGGCAGGCAATGGGGATTAACCTCCCTTTAAGCACTAGCGTAAACATTGCAGCAGTTCAATTACAGCAGCCTAATTTTACACAGAAACTAACGACACTGCTAGCAGTACATCCCGATGTTGAACCACACCATTTAGTACTAGAAGTGCTGGAAACAAGTGCCTTAGAAGATGTATATCATGTATCAGCTATAATGCATGAATGTATGGCGTTGGGGGTAAACTTTGCCTTAGATGATTTTGGAACAGGCTATTCATCTCTTACCCATCTTAGGCGATTGCCAGCAAAATCAATTAAGATAGACCAGAGTTTTGTTCAAGATATGTTGATTAACGAGGACGATTTAGCCATTGTTGAAGGCGTGATTGCCTTAGCTAAATCATTTAAACGTAACGTGATTGCTGAAGGGGTTGAGACGATTGAACATGGCACCGCACTATTGCAGCTTGGCTGTGAATTAGCCCAAGGTTATGGCATTGCGAGACCGATGCCTGCCAGTGATATTCCAGCGTGGATTAAAAAATGGAAACCTGATGTTAGTTGGCTGATCTGAATAATCTAAAATAGTGGGTTGTTTAATTGACGGATTAATAGTTTTAACCTCAGACTGACTGAAACCCATAAACACCTAACGCCCCACTAAGAGGCTTTTAATGCTACTCGTAATTTATCAAGTTCTTCTTCTGTTGGTCTTCTAGTTCGTTTTGGCTTTTACCAACCAACCAACTTCATTTCAATTAATATTGGAACAGCTTCTTCGAAAACTGGCCAATTAGCGGATACATTAAAAACAGGCATTGCGTTTTTCATAACAGAACGTAAATTAGCAACATCATGATATATAGTAACAGGCATAGCTCCTGAACCTCTTCGCAAACGACAATGCTCAATTAAATCAGAGCTTTTAAGTTCATTAGACATTGTTTTGCTAATCTCACAATCCATCAAGAATTTAATTACATATCGCTTAGTGCTTCCAGTGGCAGCCCATAAGTCAGCATCTTCAAAATACATATTCAGCAACTCGCCAAGGCTTACCACGTTGCCTTTTTTTATTACATCGTTTTGTTCTATAGCGTGAAGACGTATTTCCCCCCACTGTACTGTTAATTATTTTTCGTGAATGTTTTAGATTCTCTATGTATAATCACGCCATCTTTTTTTGTGTGAATTGTGGCTTTATGTCTAAACTCACCATTTGCTAATTTTCGTTTTTCGTATGTTACAGATGCCATAACGTTCCCTGTTCTTTTTAATTTGTCCTACCCGATTGTGAGGCACTATAGGGGCACCTAATATGGAAATTCAAGGAAAGTACAGGCGATTCAAAGCGACTCAAGGGTTTATAAAATGTTAGATAATAAGGCTTTAAAGCCAATTAGTGTAGGCTCTACAGTCAATCACAAGCTTTCCGTTGCGCCCATGCTCGATTGGACAGATCGACATTGTCGTTATTTTTATCGTGTCATGTCAAAGCACACTGTGCTTTATACTGAAATGGTGACTACCGGTGCTATCATCTTTGGTAAAGGTGATTATTTGTCGTTTAATGATGAAGAGCATCCATTAGTACTTCAACTTGGTGGTAGCGATGTTAAAGCCATGACTGAATGCGCTAAAATGGCTGAACAATATGGATATGATGAAGTAAACATTAATGTGGGATGTCCATCTGATCGCGTTCAAAATGGTCGGTTCGGTGCTTGTTTAATGTCAGAACCAACATTAGTCGCTGAATGTGTGAATGAAATGCAAGCCGCGACAAATATTCCAGTTACGGTAAAGTCCCGTATAGGAATCGATGATCATGACAGTTATGAATTTTTGCACAATTTTATTGATGTTGTCTCTCAAGCGGATTGTAAACACTTTATTATTCACGCGAGAAAAGCTTGGCTAAGCGGCTTAAGCCCTAAACAAAATCGGGAAGTTCCACCTCTTAATTATGACCGTGTTTATCAAATTAAAAAAGATTTTCCACAAATCGAAATTTCGATAAATGGAGGCATCAAAACGTTTGAAGAAGCTAATGAACATTTGGAGCATATTGATGGTGTGATGATAGGTCGTGAAATTTATCAAAATCCTTACATGCTTGTGGAAGCAGATAACGCTATTTTTCAGAAGAACACTGATATTCTCTCGCGTGAGCAGATTATTGAAGAGATGGCGCGTTATATTGATTTGCATATTGCCAATGGTGGTCGAGCTTGGCACGTAGTGCGTCATATGCTCGGTATGTGTAACGGCTTAGCAGGAGCTAGACAGTTCCGTCGTTACTTAAGTGAACAATGTAGCGGTAATGAGGTGACGAGCCAGGTATTATTTGATGCCTTTGCGAAAGTGACTATTCCTGCTGGCTTATAGTTATTATTTTGTGTGCCGATTTCGGGAATTAGTATCCCCAAATCGGGATATTTAAAAAACCGCTCTCATTAGTATTTTACTATTAGTTAGTTATAAGTGTTATTAATTGGTTTTTTTAACCATTCCCCTTTGTTTTTATAAAAACTTAAATTTTCGATAAAATCTCCTAAAAGTTTAATGACGATAAAAATCAGTAAGTTAACTTTTATTTTGATCTCTGGCACAACCTTTGTAATAGATATTGCAACTTAACTATTATAAAAACTTGGAGAGCAACATGAAAACTTTATTTATTACTACATTGACGACAGCTTTATTATCCTTTAACAGCTTTGCTGATAACACCTCAGATATTAAAATTATGGCTAGCCAGATAGTGGAAGAAGGTTTGCATCAACTTAATACGAAATTATCCATCAGTTCAACTGCTAAAAAACTAAATTACCTTAATTCATTGTCTGTAACTACGCATAGCAAATCATTTGTGTTAGTTGCGAAGGTTCCCAAAAATGAGCGCTTTCATACAAAGAGCACGATTCAAGCAGCAGATGAGTAAAGGGATTGATTATGCCTAGTTTAGATTTTATTTTTACGTTGTTGATGTTACCTGCGGTATTTTTATTGGTTGCGTCAGTGGTTGTAAGTTTACTAGAAAATAACAGTGAGCCATTATTAACTGAAAAACCAACATTAAACTAATAGCAGGGAATTTACTTTACCCTGCTAAGTTTTATTACTTAATCGGCTGTACATATATCGATTAATTAGTTATTTTTTAAGCCTAATTCATAAAATGAATGAAGCTAAATATGCTATCTACTTATCAGCAAGTCATATCGTGTCGTCAATTGCATGAGCTGCTTTTATCTATTTCTACTCACTGTTTAAGTTCAACAGTAGATTCAGAAAAACCATTAACAAATTTAATTATTCTCGATGCGAGTATTCCTCCTGTTGGTCAAATGCATCAGCCAGAGAAACAATGGCCTGATTTTTCATTACCGAACGCCAAACGATTCGATTTAAATAAAAACTTCTCCGATTTATCAAGTCCATTACCGCACACAATGCCAAATTCTAAATACTTTCAGCAACAAGCTAATGCTTTAGGTATTACGAATGATGCTCAAATTATTGTCTATGATGATCAAGGCTTATTTTCAGCTGCACGCGCTTGGTACATGTTTAAATCAATGGGACATAAAAATGTTGCTGTGCTTGATGGCGGTTTCCCTGCGTGGCTTGAATCAGGCTTCCCTGTTTCATCAGCTAAATCCTCTTCCATTAAGGTCGGTAACTTTACAGCGAAATTTTCTCAAGACTATTTTTGTAATAGTGACGATATTTATAAACAGCTGGACTTCAGTGAAAATATTATTGTTGATGCGAGAGCT